>NZ_JAKJEW010000048.1:0-19913 GCF_022705245.1 Candidatus Skiveiella danica
CGGTGTCGCGCGTCGGCAGCGCCGCCCAGACCAAAGTGGTCAAAGGTCAGTCCGGAGGTATCCGTAACGACCTGGCTCAGTACCGCGAGTTGGCCGCGTTCGCACAGTTCGCATCCGATCTGGACGAGGCCACGCGCAAGCAGCTCGATCGCGGTGCGCGCGTGACGGAACTGCTGAAGCAGAAGCAGTACAGCCCGTTGCCGATCAGCCTGATGAGCGCTTCGCTGTTTGCCGTGAACAAGGGCTACATGGACGACGTCGACGTCAAGAAGATCCTGCCTTTCGAGCACGGCCTGCACGCTTACCTCAAGGACAAGCACGCTGCCCTGTTGAACAAGGTCGAAGACAGCCGGGCTCTGGACAAGGACGCCGAGGCTGAACTGACCCAGGCTGTGACCGAGTTCAAGAAGTCCTTTGCTTGATTTCCACCTGACCACAAGGAGCCACTGATGGCAGCAGGCAAGGAATTACGCACCAAGATCAAATCGGTGGAGAACACCAAGAAGATCACCAAGGCCATGGAAATGATCTCGGTCTCCAAGATGCGCAAGGCGCAGGAGCGTATGCGCGCTGCCCGGCCTTACGCGACGAAGATCCGCAACATTGCCACGAACCTGGGCAAGGCCAACCCCGAGTACGTGCACAACTTCATGAAGATCAACGACGGCAAGTCGGTGGGTCTGATTGTGGTGACCACGGACAAGGGTTTGTGCGGGGGGCTCAACACCAACCTGCTGCGCCAGGTCACTGGCAAGCTGCGGGAAACGCTCGCCGCGGGCAAGACCACGAAGGCGGTGGCCATCGGCAACAAGGGTTTGGGTTTCCTCAACCGCGTGGGTGCCTCGGTGGTGTCGCATGTGACCCATCTGGGTGACCGGCCGCACCTCGACAAGCTCGTCGGCCCTGTCAAGGTTCTCCTTGATGCCTATGTCGCCGGCGAGGTCAGCTCCGTCCACCTGTGCTACAACAAGTTTGTCAGTACCATGAAACAGGAGCCCGTGATCGAGCAACTGTTGCCCCTTTCGTCCGAGAAGATGGCGAATGATGCCAAGGCCAGTGGTGGCGAGCCGGGTTGGGATTACATCTACGAACCCGATGCGCAATCGGTGATCGATAACCTGCTTCTTCGCTACATCGAAGCGCTGGTTTATCAGGCACTGGCGGAGAACATGGCGTCAGAGCATGCCGCGCGCATGGTGGCCATGAAGGCCGCCACCGACAACGCTGGCAACGTGATTGCCGAACTCAAGCTGGTTTACAACAAGACCCGGCAGGCCGCGATTACCAAAGAGCTGTCTGAAATCGTGTCCGGCGCGGCTGCCATCAGCGGCTAAGCAGATTAGTAATATTGGAGCGAAAAATGCAAGCCCAAGGAAAAATTGTTCAGTGTATTGGCGCCGTGGTGGACGTGGAATTTCCGCGCGACCGCATGCCCAAGGTGTATGACGCGCTCAAGATGGAAGGCTCGCCGCTGACCTTGGAAGTGCAGCAGCAGCTGGGTGACGGCGTGGTACGTACCATCGCGCTGGGTTCGTCCGACGGCCTGCGCCGCGGACTGACGGTGTTCAACACCGGTGCGCAGATCACCGTGCCGGTGGGCAAAGCCACGCTGGGCCGCATCATGGACGTGCTGGGCACGCCGATTGACGAGCGCGGGCCGGTCAGTCACGAGTTCACCGCATCGATCCATCGCAAGGCGCCTGCCTATGACGAGCTCAGCCCTTCGCAGGAGTTGCTTGAAACCGGCATCAAGGTGATTGACCTGGTCTGCCCGTTTGCCAAGGGCGGCAAGGTGGGCCTGTTCGGTGGCGCCGGCGTGGGCAAGACCGTGAACATGATGGAACTCATCAACAACATCGCCAAGGCACACAGCGGCTTGTCCGTGTTTGCCGGGGTGGGTGAGCGGACCCGTGAAGGCAACGACTTCTATCACGAGATGGCCGATTCCGGCGTCGTGAACCTGGAGAATCTGCCTGAATCCAAGGTGTCGATGGTGTACGGCCAGATGAACGAGCCTCCTGGCAACCGCCTGCGCGTCGCGCTGACCGGCCTGACCATTGCCGAATCCTTCCGTGACGAAGGCAAGGACGTGCTCTTCTTCGTCGACAACATCTATCGTTACACCCTGGCCGGTACTGAAGTGTCCGCCCTGCTGGGCCGTATGCCTTCCGCCGTGGGCTACCAGCCGACGCTGGCCGAAGAAATGGGCCGCCTGCAAGAGCGGATCACGTCGACCAAGGTGGGCTCGATCACGTCGATTCAGGCCGTTTATGTGCCGGCCGATGACTTGACCGACCCGTCGCCCGCCACGACCTTTGCCCACCTGGACTCCACCGTGGTGCTGAGCCGCGACATTGCTTCGCTGGGTATCTACCCCGCCGTGGATCCGCTGGACTCGACCAGCCGCCAGCTCGATCCGCTGGTGGTCGGCGTGGACCACTACGAAACGGCTCGTGCCGTGCAAGGCACGTTGCAGCGCTACCGCGAACTGCGCGACATCATCGCGATCATGGGCATGGACGATCTGGCGCCTGAAGACAAGCTGGCTGTGGCCCGCGCCCGCAAGATCCAGCGCTTCCTGAGCCAGCCGTTCCACGTCGCTGAAGTGTTCACCGGCTCGCCCGGCAAGTACGTCACGCTGGCCGAAACCATTCGCGGCTTCAAGATGATCGTGAACGGTGAGTGCGATCACCTGCCCGAGCAGGCGTTCTACATGGTTGGCACCATCGACGAAGCGTTCGAAAAAGCGAAAAAAATCTGATCGGCGGTAACCCATGAACACCATCCACGTTGATGTTGTCAGTGTCGAGGAGTCGGTCTTCTCGGGTGAAGCGCGCTTTGTGGCGCTTCCCGGCGAGATCGGCGAATTGGGCATCTATCCCCGCCACACGCCGCTGATCACGCGGATCAAGCCGGGTTCGGTGCGCATCGAGAAGGCTGATGGCGGCGAAGAGTTCATTTTTGTGGCCGGTGGCATTCTGGAAGTTCAGCCCGACCGCGTGACCGTTTTGTCCGACACTGCCATTCGTGGCAAGGATCTGGACGAAGAGAAAGCCAACGAAGCTCGCGCGGCCGCTCAGGAAGCGGTCCGCAATGCGATCAACGAGCAGGAACTGGCGATGGCCACATCCGAACTGGCCATGATGGCGGCCCAGTTGTCGGCGTTGCGAAAGTACCGAGGCAACAAGTAAGCGAACGGCTGTCTTGCCGTGCGCGGCACTTCATACGAAGCAAAAGCCCCGTCCGTCAGGCCGGGGCTTTTGTCTTTGGCGGGATGGCGGAACGATCGGCGGGTCGAGGGTGGGCTCGCCGTGCTCAGGGATTCACAAAGCTCCCGGACTTCCCGCCGTGCTTCTCGCGCACCCGCACGTCCGTGATGGTCATGCCGCGGTCCACCGCCTTGCACATGTCATAGATGGTCAGCAGCGCGACCTGGACAGCGGTCAGCGCCTCCATCTCGACCCCGGTGGGGCCGACCGTTTCGACCGTGGCCGCGCATTCGATCGAGGGCGAAACTGCTGTGGCCTCGGTGGGGAGCGTGAAGTCGATCGCTACCCGGGTCAGGGCCAGCGGATGGCACAGCGGGATCAGGTCGCTGGTCCGCTTCGCGGCCATGATTCCGGCCACGCGCGCGATGCCCAGCACATCGCCTTTCCTGGCCGTGCCAGCCTGAACCAGGGCCAGCGTGCCCGCTTGCATCACAATGCGGCCGCTTGCGACGGCAATCCGGTGTGTGTCCGCCTTCGCGGCCACGTCCACCATGTGGGCCTGGCCTTGGGCGTCAAAATGGGTGAGGGGGCTTGTTGGAGGCATGTTGGGCGTTCGGAGGCAGAATCAGGTGAGTTTACAGATCGTTCATTTTCTTCAAGCATCATATGGCGATGACTGACTGGAAATCACGCGCCCGGGCGGCAACCCTGCATCTGGGCATCAGCATGCTGGTGGCAGCCAGCGCGGCCTGGCTGGTATTTGCCGTCTGGTACCCCTATCCCTACCGGGAAATATCGGGAGGCCGTGAGTTGTTCACGTTGGTCGTCTCCATCGATGTGATCCTGGGGCCACTGATGACCCTGATCATTTTCAATCGCGCCAAGCCACGAGCTGAACTTGTGCGCGACCTGGCGGTGGTGGCCATGATCCAGCTGGCCGGTCTGGGCTATGGCCTGTGGTCGGTCTATCTGGCGCGGCCGGTCCATCTGGTGTTCGAACTGGACCGTTTCCGTGCGGTTCACGCGGTCGATGTGCCGGAGGAGTTGCTGCAGCGGGCGCCGCCTGCGGTGGCAGACCTGCCCCGCAGCGGACCTACGCTGGTTGCTGTGCGTCCCTTTGTCGACGAAAAGGAACGCGTGGCCGCCACCATTGCCGCCGTGCAAGGCCTGCACATCGGGGCGCGGCCGGAGTTCTGGCAGCCCTACGATCGGGCGACGGCGCAGGTGCTGGCCAAGGCCCGCCCCGCCGCCCAGTTGCCGGAGCGGTTTCCCGCGCAGGCCGGTGAAATCCGGGCGGCTTTCGCCGCTGCCGGCCTGCCGGCGGACCAGATGGTGTACCTGCCGCTGGTTGCCCGCCGCTCGTTCTGGACCGTGTTGCTCGACGCCCGATCGGCGCGGATCGTGGGCTACATCCCGCTGGATACGCTTTGACCAAGAATATGAAAGAAATATGCTCAGACCCGGCGTGATAAGGTCGCTGATTGCTTCTGTATTGATAGCGGCTCAGGTGGCGCCGCTGGCGGTTGCGCAGAACCAGCTTCCGGCCATGGGGGATGGCGCCGATATGACCGCGGGCGCGGAACGCCGGATCGGCGAGCGCATCGTCCGCGAGCTTTACCGCGACCCGGACTATATCGATGACCCCATTCTCGGCGAGTACGTGCAGCGCATCTGGCAGGCCCTGCTGGCGGGCGCGCGCGCACGCGGCGAACTCCCGCCCGAACTCGACGAACGTTTTGCCTGGGAGATCCTGCTGGGCCGCGACGGCAGCGTCAACGCATTTGCCCTGCCCGGCGGCTACCTGGGCCTTCATCTCGGACTGCTCGGCGTGGTCAACAGCCGCGATGAGCTGGCGTCGGTTCTGGCACACGAGCTCACGCACGTCACGCAACGCCACATCTCCCGCCTCATGACCCAGCAGAACCGGCAGGCGCCGTGGATGGTGGGCGCGCTCATCCTGGCCGCGCTGGCCGCCAGCAAGAGTCCCGAGATGGCCAATGCGGTGCTCACCGGCGGACAGGCGCTGGCGGCGCAGAACCAGCTCAACTTCTCCCGCGACATGGAGCGCGAGGCCGACCGCATTGGCTTTGGCGTGATGACCCAGGCGGGGTTCGAGCCCAGCGGGTTCGTGACCATGTTCGAAAAGCTGCAGCAGGCTTCGCGGCTGAACGACAACGGTTCGTTTCCCTACCTGAGAAGCCATCCGCTCACCACCGAGCGCATCGCTGACATGCAGTCGCGCGTGCCGATGACTGGCTCACCCATGGGCCCTCAGGAACCCACCATGGAGCACGCGATGGTTGCGGCGCGCGCCCGGGTGTTGTCTTACCCCGGTGTCGATCTGCTTCGGGCCTGGAGCACCGAGCCGGAGCTGGCCGGATTCGCCAGCCTGAGCGCGCCGCGCCGCGCGGCGGTGCTGTATACCGCCGCGCTGGCGGCGGAGCGGCTGCGCGAGTACGGCCGCGCCATAGCGCTGGTTCGCCGCCTGCTGGCGTTGACGACCGGGAATGCGCAGGCGTCGCGCCAGGCGCGGTTGCTGGCCGTCGACATCGCGCTCGCCGCAAACAACCTCCCCCTGGCTTCCAGCCTGATGGAAACGCTGGGGTCTGGTCCATCCCTGGCGCGCCCGGAGCTGCTTCAGCTGGCCCAGCTGCGCACCCGGGAGGGTCGGCCCGAACTGGCCATTGATTCCCTGCAGACCTGGGTGGCCACGCATCCCCTCGATGCGGCGGCCTGGCAGGCACTGTCGGCGGCCTATCGGGACCAGAACCAGGTCTTGCGCGCGGTGCGGGCCGAGGGCGAGGTCCAGATGGCGCATCTGGACTATGCAGGCGCGGTGGACCGCTTCAAGGCGGCCCGCGCGCTGTCGGTCAAGGGCAGCCTGCTACCCGCGGATCACATCGAGGCGTCGATCATTGACACCCGGCTGCGTCTGGCCGAATCAAGACTTCGCGAACAGGCCCTGGAGCGCTGAGTCGATCACGACGCCGAGAACCGAATAGATCAGCGAGCCCACCAGCGCCGCCCCGAAGCCGGCCACGTGAAAACCCCCCAGCATGCCGCCGGCGGCCCAGAACATCAGCGCGTTGATGACGAACAGGAACAGTCCCAGCGTGACCAGGGTGACGGGCAGCGTCAACAGCACCAGAATCGGGCGCACGATGGTATTGAGCAAGCCGATCACCAGCGCCGCCACCATCGCGGCGGTGAACGAGTCCACCTTGACGCCACTGTAGAGGTGGGCCACTGCCAGCAGCGCGGCTGCACTCAGCAGCCATTTGAGAATGAGCTTCATGCCGCGCAGCATAGCACCGCCCACCCGTGGCGGTGCCGCCTGCCGACGAGAGGGTCGCGCCGGCGGGCGCGTCTATTCAGACGCCAGAACCAGAACGGCCCCCAGCGTGGCCACGCTGCCCGGCACGGCCCAGCGGCTGGACGGGGTGACGGCCTGTCCGGAGACAATCGGTTCGAGATCCTGCCCGAAACGCGGCCGTCGCGCGTCCAACACGCGGGTCGACGGATCCCCGCCGGTCAGCCGCCGGGTCATGTCGACCAGCGTGCCGTGTGCCACATGCAAGGTCACCGTGTGACCCGCATTGCGCAGCAGTGGCGTGATGTCGGCGAGAAGACGCTGAGACCATTCGTTGCGCCATTTCTCAAGCGCCGAATGGCTGATCCACCGGCGGGCGTGCCGGGTCAGGTGCGCCGGGCACGCCACCAGTTCCCACCGCGTGTGCTGGCCGGTTCCCAGCATCGGCGTCAGTTGCTGCCTCGCGTAGGCCGCATCGTCCACGTACACAATGATCTTGTCCATCGGAGCTTCCTTTCAGGGTGGTTTGAGGACCGGGAGAAACAGGCAATCCTTCAGGCCGCGTGGCCATGGTCGCGCGCAAGCTGCACCGGCGCGTTGCGGCGGGTGGCAGACCACCAGCCGGCGCCCAGCACACCGGCCACGGCGGCGGCATAGGTCGTCCAGCGGGCGGCCGTGTGCACGAACTCCGGGGGATCGAACACCGCATCAAGCAGGGGTTCGCCCACGATCATCCGGGCCGCAGTGAAGGCCAGCACGGCGGCGCCGAGCTTGATGATGAGCGGAAAGCGTTGCACCAGCCGCAGCACCATCGAGCTGCCGAAAACGACGATGGGCACGCTGATCAGCAGGCCGATGATCACAAGATCGAAAGAGCCGTGGGCGGCCCCTGCCACACCCAGCACGTTGTCGATGCCCATCAACGCATCGGCCACGACGATCGTCTTCATCGCACCCCAGAAGGTGTGTGCGACCGGCCCGGCATGCTCGTCTTCGCCGTTATCGGCCAACAGCTTGTAGGCGATCCACAGCAGGCCGAGGCCACCCGCCAGCATCAGGCCGGGAATCTGCAGCAGCCAGACGACGCCCACGGTCATGGCCGAGCGCACGACAATGGCGCCCAGCGTGCCCCAGACGATGGCTTTCTTCTGCAAGGCCGGGGGCAGGCTGCGGGCGGCCAGCGCAATGACAATCGCGTTGTCACCTGCGAGCACGAGGTCGATCAGAATGATGGCCAGAAGGGCGGACCACCAAGGGGTTGAAAACATTTCCATGACGGGTCTCTCCGCGTTGTGTCGATTCACAACCTGTTGCGCAGAGGGCAGGAAACGCGTGGATCAGCAGGCTTGACCAGCTGATCCCCATGCATGCTTCGACCCTAACCACCCCAGGTTACAAGTCGAAGGTCTGGCTCAGCATGGAGTCATGCAATATGTGCCCGACAGACCGGAAGTAGTGCTTCGTAATGACGGCCTGTCGATATTTGTCGTGACGGCGCTTGGCGCACCTCCCTGTGTCACGGCAAAAGGGAGCTACTCCCCTTCGTGCAGAAATTACAGCAGAAACACCGAATTCCGTACAAACCGCAAGGACTTGGTCAAAGGCCAGCGCGCGGGCGCCACGGGCTATGATCCGCTTCCGCAGAATCCCTGTTCCTCATGCCTGGCATCCACATCACCGACATCGAGGCCGCGATCAATTTCTGGCGCGAACGCCGCCCAAGCGCCGACGGATTCACGCTCGCGCCACCGGTGCATGCGCTGGCCAGCCTGTACGCGCGCATGGTGTTCCAGCGTCAGGATTTGGCCGAAGAGCAGGCCTTCTCCTCCGACGCATGGGCGGCGTGGCAGACCTGGTATGCCAGCACCCCGGATACACCGTGCATCGCCATCTGCTCGACGAGCCAGGGCGATGCCGTGTGCAAGGGCTGCGGGCGCACGGAATCGGAAGTGCAGTACTGGCCCGAGATGGGTCCGGCAGAAAAACGCAGCGCCTGGCGCCGCATCACCGCCGAAGGCACGGCCTGGCGCTTCAACCGCTACGCCGAGCGGGCCCGGGAGACGCAGGGGTCGAATGCAGGCAACTCCTGAAACGGGAGCGGCTGGTGACCGACCGGCGCTGGGAGCCGGCTGAAAAGATCAGGAAGAGCGGGGTGGGGGTCTATTTCCAGCGCACGCATTCGATGTCGATGTGCGTCTGGCTGTCCGACAGGCTCAGGTTGCCCTCCTGCACAGTGGCCTGCAACTGCATGCTGCGCTGCGCCAGGCGCGTCAGGGCCTGCGAGGCCTCGGTCGGTACGCGCCAGACCTGCAGCTTGTCGAGCCGGCTGAGCTTGTTCTCGATGCCGCGCCACCAGACCTCGGCCGCGTGGTGGAAGGCATAGACCATCACCTGGTCCGCTTTCTGACAGGCCTTGGCAATCGGCTTGTCCTCGGGCTGGCCGACTTCAATCCACAGGCGGGTGTGGCCGGTGAAGTCCTTCAGGGACAAATCGGGGTCGTTCGGGTCCGACAGGCCGGCCCCGAAGGCCAGCACGCCGTCCCCGTTGCACACGGCCTGCAGTTGCCAGGCGTTGAGCGCCAGCGCCACAAGCCGCACCATCATGCGTTCGTCCGTTTCGCTCGGATGGCGGGCCAGGGTCAGGGCATGGTCGGCGTAGTAGCCGTGATCGATGTCCGCAACCGAGAGGTTGGCCTTGAAGATGGTGGATTTGAGGGCCATGCGCGTCAGGTTTGCTTCGTATTTGGTAGCTATAACTGACCACTTGGCGCTGGGATGGCGCTATTTTGATCAATAAATGGCGGTTTCAGACCCGCCGGGCCAGTTCGCCGGCCATGCCGGTGTAAGTGGCGGGCGTGAAGGCGAGCAGGCGGTCTTTTTCGGCCTGCGGGATCTCCAGCGAGCGGATCAGGCCGTGCAGCGCCTCGGCGGTGACGGTCTGGCCGCGCGTGACCTCCTTGAGCTTTTCGTACGCACCGGACACACCGAAGCGGCGCATCACGGTCTGGATCGGTTCGGCCAGCACCTCCCAGGCGCCGTCCAGGTCGGCGGCCAGCGCCGTTTCATTGAGTTCCAGCTTGTTCAGGCCGGTCAGCAGCGACTGGTAGGCCAGCGTGGCATAGCCCAGTGCCACGCCCATGTTGCGCAACACGGTGGAGTCGGTCAGGTCACGCTGCCAGCGGCTGATCGGGAGCTTCTCGGCCATGTGCCGCAGCAGGGCGTTGGCCAGCCCGAGGTTGCCTTCGGCGTTCTCGAAGTCGATCGGGTTGACCTTGTGCGGCATGGTCGATGAGCCGATCTCGCCCGCCTTGAGTTTCTGCTTGAAGTAGCCCAGGCTGACGTAGCCCCAGGTGTCGCGCGAGAGGTCGATCAGGATGGTGTTGGCACGGGCCACGGCGTCGAACAACTCGGCCATGTAGTCGTGCGGCTCGATCTGGATGCTGAAGGGCTGAAAGGTCAACCCCAGGCCCAGCGGCTCGGGCGTCTCGACGACCTTGCGTGCGAAGGCCTCCCAGTCGAAATCGGGCCAGGCGGCCAGATGCGCGTTGTAGTTGCCTACCGCGCCGTTCATCTTGGCCAGGATCCTGACGGCGGCGATGCGGTCGCAGGCGGTCTGAAGCCGGACCACCACATTGGCGATCTCCTTGCCCACCGTGGTGGGGCTGGCGGTCTGGCCATGGGTGCGACTGAGCATCGGCACGTCGGCCAGGTTGTGGGCCATTTCGCGCAGCTTCAGCAGGATACGGTCCAGCGCCGGCAGCAGCACGAGGTCGCGCCCGGCGCGCAGCTGCAAGGCGTGGCTGGTGTTGTTGATGTCCTCGCTGGTGCAGGCAAAGTGAACAAATTCGCTGGCCAGTTCGAGTTCGGGGCGGGCCTCGAACTTGGACTTGATCCAGTACTCCACGGCCTTGACGTCGTGGTTGGTGGTCTTTTCGATCTCCTTGATCGCGAGAGCATCAGCCTCGGAGAAGTGTTTCACCAGCCCCAGCAGGTAGGTGCGTGCGCCGGGGGACAGGGGCTTGAACTCGGCAAAGCCTGCGTCGCTCAGCGCGATCAGCCAGGCCACTTCCACCTGGACGCGACGGTGCATGTAGCCCTGTTCGCTCATGAGCGGGCGCAAGGGGGCCAGTTTGGCGGCGTAGCGGCCGTCCAGCGGCGAGAGGGCGGAAGTCGGGGTCAGGCTCATCCTTGGATTGTAGGTCGGGGGTGTTGCGCCGCTGCACCACAGGACCGCCGGGCTTCCCCTAGAATGAATCCACCACGAGAACCAGAATAACTGCAGAGAGAGTGACCATGAAACTGATCGGAGCCGTGACAAGTCCTTACGTGCGCAAGGTGCGCATCGTCATGGCGGAGAAAAAGCTGGACTACCAGTTCGTTTCCGAGGACGTCTGGTCGGCCGGCACGCGGATTGGCGAGTCCAATCCGCTGGGCAAGGTGCCCTGTCTGGTGATGGAAGGCGGCGAGGCCGTGTTCGACTCCCGGGTCATCGTGGAGTACCTCGACACCCTGTCGCCCGTCGGCAAGCTGATCCCGCAGCCGGGCCGTGAGCGCGCCGAGGTCAAGACCTGGGAGGCCCTGGCCGACGGGCTGCTGGACGCGGCCATTCTGGCCCGCCTGGAGGCCACCTGGGCCGGTCGCTCGGACGGCGAACGTTGCCAGGCCTGGATCGAACGCCAGATGGCCAAGATCCACGCCAGCCTGAAGTCCATGAGCCAGGGGCTGGGCGACAAGCCCTATTGCAGCGGGATTCACCTGAGCCTGTCCGACATTGCCGTCGGCTGTGCGCTGGGGTATCTCGATTTCCGCTTCCCGCAGATCGACTGGCGCAGCGAATACCCGAACCTGCACAAGCTGCAGGACAAGCTGATGCTGCGTCAGAGTTTCATCGATTCGCGCCCACCGGCCTGACGCGGGGTGTCTGGTCCGTTGGGTCAGCTGTTGGCATGGCGCTTGAGCCAGCGCATCAGCCGGCCCAGCACCGGCAGCTTTTCATAGAGTTCTTCCGCCGCATCCCAGTAGTCGCGGTGCATGCGGATGCGGCCATCGTCGGCCAGCATCAGGTGTGAGCCTCCTCGCACGGTCTGCAACGTGGTGGTGTCGAAACGCTTGAAACGGAAGCGAAACTCCCAGATGAGGAAGCATTGTTCACCGTCGACGATGCGACCGGTCACGATGAAGCGGGGTTCGTCAAGTGCCCGGTACATGTGGCTGAAGATGTCCCGGATCGCGTCCACGCCCTTCACCTCGTTGAACGGGTCCTTGAAGGTGGCATCGGGCGTGTAGCAATCGTCCAAACCCGTCAGGCTGTCCGGGGTGAGGGTCTCGAACCAGCGGACAATGTGGTCCGCTGCGGCGCGCGGGTCGGCGAGAGGCATGGGTGGCTACAGTCCGGTGAAGCGGCTGACGGCCGCAAAGTACAGCCGGTAGGGTAGCAGGCGCAGCAGTTTGAGCCATCGCGTGAAGCGTTTGGGGAAATGGATGTCAAAGCGGCCGCGTGCCCAGCCGCGAAGGATCTCGATGGCCGCCTGATCGGGCGTGATCAGCGCCGGCATGGTGAAGGCGTTCTGTTGGGTCAGCGGGGTCTCGACGAAGCCGGGATTAATCAGGCTCACGCCGATGCCGGCGTCGCGCAGGTCGAGGTAGAGCGTTTCCGCCAGGTTGATCAGCGCCGCCTTGGTGGGGCCATAGGCCAGGCCTTGTGGCAGGCCCCGAAAGCCAGCCACGCTGCTGACCAGGCTGATGTGGCCGGCCCCGCGCTCCAGCATGGACGGAATGATCGCGTCGAGCACCCGCAGGGCACCGGTGTAGTTCACGTCCTGGTGCCGCAGCATGTCGGGCAGGTCGAACGCGGTGGCTCGCTGCGCGCGGTAGTGCCCGGCGCAATACAGCACAACGTCGACCGGACCCTGCGCCAGCACCGTCCGGGCAGCCTTGGCCACGCTGGCGGCGTCGGTCACATCCAGGGCCACCGGAACAATCGTCGTGCCCGTGGCGGCGCTCTGACCCACCTGGCTGGCTGCGAAGTCCAGCAGGGTCTGTTCCGTGCGGGCCGAAACCACGAGGCGGGCGCCCTTCTTCAGCAGCGCCTCGGCCGTCGCGCGCCCGATGCCACTGGAGGCACCGATGATCCAGACGCGTTGTCCCTCCCAGGCCGTCAGCGGCGGGTTCAGGGGCGCGAACCATCCTCGTGACGGTGCGCTGCCGACGTTCAGCGGTACAGGTCGATCTGGACTGAAGGTGGCTTTCATGGCCTTTTCACGAACGACAACGTGACCTCACCCAGCCGCACGCCCCACTTGCTCATCACCGCGGTGTTGAGCATGACCCGACCGTCCATAAGGTACATCCAGTCGTCGAACTCCACGTTCCACACCTTGCCATCGACGGGCAAGGCGAGTGTGTATTTCCAGTTGAAGGCGTTGCCACGGGCTTGACCGGTCGCCTCGCCCACCACATCGTCCGCGGTGCCGGTGTAGCGACCGTCGGCGAAGCGCTTCAGGCGCCAGATGCGTTTTTGCAGGGTGCCGTCGGAATAGGTGAAGTCCTCGTCGAGCACGCCTTCATCGCCGGTCCAGGTGCAGCGCATGACGACGGTGAAGCGCTTGACGACCTTGCCGGAGCGATCGGTGAACAGGCCATAGGCGTCCAGCGTGCCGTTGAAGTACTCCCGCAGATCCAGCACAGGCTTTTCCGATGCATAGTCGTTGATCTGGGGGCCAGCGCAACCCGCGAGGGCCAGGGCGGCCGAGCCGGCCATGCCGGTCAGAAGAAGTCGTCGTTTCATGAAGGGCTCCGCAAGAGTGAATGGGCGCTCGGGGCGGCCCTGGGCCGGATCACCAGGGCGTAGAGCGCGCCGGCGGCCAGCAGCTTGAGCGCGCAGGGCAGGGCGCAGTAGGCCAGGGTGAGTGCCTGCAGGGACTGTGGGTCGGTGGTGCCTGGGGTGTAGCCGGCCAGCGCCAGCAGGGGCAGGGCCAGCCCGGCCGACAGGGCGAGATTGAGCTTGACCGCGAAGTTCCACCAGCCGAAATACGCCCCTTCGGCTTTGCCGCGGTCCCCGTTGGCATCAATCACCCCGGCCAGGAGCGCGCCGGGCAGTGCCAGGTCCGTGCCGAGTGCTGCACCAGACAGGGCGCAGACGATCAGGAACAACGAGGCATCCCCAGCGCCCAGCGTGGCGGCCCAGGCGAACGTGGCGACCGCCAGAACGATACCGACGAGCCAGGTTCGCGCGAGGCCGAAGCGCCGCACGGCGCGCATCCACAGAGGCAATGAGATGGCCGCACAGACAAAGTACAGACCGAGGAAGGCCGGCTCCAGGGCGGGTGGTGCCTGCAACCGGTCTTGCACGAAGAACAGCACCAGGGTGGCCGGGATGGCGCTGGCAATCCCGTTCAGCATGAACACGGCCAGCAGGCGCCGGAATGCCGGGCGTCGCAGGGGATGCCAGAGGCTGGCCGCGGTGGCCGCCTTCTCCACCGCGGGTACGCGCTGGATATCCGGCCGGGGGCGTGGCGCACGCGACCAAGCCAGCCACCCCAGGAACAGCGCGATCGCCAGCAGCACCGTGGTCGCGGGCATGCCGAGAAGGCCCGGGGCCAGCGCGGCCAGCACCACCCCCACCAAGCCCAACCCTTCGCGCCAGGCGACGATCCGCCCGCGTTGCCATTCGTCCCCGCCGAGCATGGCGCCCCAGGCCTGGTGCGTGATCGACAGCAAGCTGTAAGCGGTGTAGGTCAAGACCAGCGCGCCCGCTGCCCAGAACAGCAAGGCCGTGGTTCCGCGCACCGGAGGTAGGAACAGGCCGGCAAATCCCGCGGCCAGCGCGATCGCGGCGATGGCGCCGGCGCCCAGCACGCTGCCCAGCGATCGCGCAAACAGGCGATCGCCCAGGCGTCCCAGCAGGGGATCGATGAAGGCGTCGAGCAGCCGGGCGCCCAGCAGCAATGCGCCGAGCAAGGCCAGCGGCACGCCGAATTCCCGCGCATAGTGGTTCGGCAGGATCACATACAGCGGCAAGGCGAGGAACGCCAGGGGCAGGCCCAGGCCGCCATACAAGGCGCCCTGCCGCGCGGAAAAGAACGGTTCAGTCATGCCGGGCAGGCCGATCAGGTGTCACGGCTGAACCTGCGCCAGCAGGGACTGGCGCAGCGCGGGTTCGGAGGTGGCGGGCGACAGCCAGATGCCGAAGAACAGCGGGGCAAACTCGGGGTCGCGCACTTCTCCGTAGGGCTTGCCGTTGAGCAGGAAACGCACGCCGGTCCCTGGCAGATGCAGACCCGTGATGCTGTCGCCCTTTTTCACATCGGGCAGCGCGGCGCGCAGGGCGCCTTGCCATTCCTCGGCCCGGGCGTCACTGAAGCGGCTGATGCGACGCATTTCCTCGATCGATCGCGTGGCGATCTCGGTTCGTGTGAAGTTGCGCAGGTAGTCCAGTTCCAGAGCGAAAGTGTGCCGCGCGAAATCCGGCGCCTGAAATCCCGGGCGCACCCACAGGCGGGCCTGGTAAATGTCCAGTCCCCAGAAACGCAACCGGGCCGTGCCGGCCAGCCTGGCGCCACTCAGCGCAGAAGGGGCCGCCGAAACCGATGGCACCGGCTCAGGGACCGTGCTGGCGACAGAATTTGAACAGAATAGGGCACATCCCATCGAAAAATGGACCAGATATGCTATTGATCTAGGAGTCATGGCCGTGCCAAGGTGTACTGCACCACGTCGATGCTGGATTCCGCGAAGGCCGCTTCGCAGTAGGCGAGATAGAACTCCCAGGTGTGCATGAAGCGCTCGTCGAAGCCTTGTCGCTGGACTTGATGGCGGTGGGCAAGGAACTGCTCGCGCCACCTTCTGAGCGTCTCGGCGTAGTCCGCGCCGAAGGCGAACTCGTCCACCACCTTCAGTCCGGCGGCCGCGGCTTCGCGCCGGAACTCGCGCGGGCAGGGCAGGCAGCCACCCGGGAAGATGTATTGCTGGATGAAGTCGGTGGATGCGATATAGCGGTCCCACAGGACGTCGTCGATCACGATGCTCTGGATGCAGGCTTTGCCGCCCGGCTTCAGAAGCCGATGAACCGTCTGGAAATAGGTGGGCCAGTATTCGCGGCCAACGGCCTCGACCATTTCAATGGAGCAAATGGCGTCGAACGGCGCATCCTGGATGGCGCGGTAATCCTGTAGTCGCAGATCGGCCTGGTTCTGCGTCCCGAGCCGGGTCATGCGGGCCTGTGCGAAAGCGAGCTGCTCGGTGGACAGGGTGACGCCGGTGACGGAGGCATGGAATTCGGTGGTGGCCATTTCGGCCAAGGCGCCCCATCCACAACCGATCTCCAATACGCGGTTGCCCGGCTGCACACCGGCCATGCGCAGGGCGCGGCGCACCTTGGCATGCTGTGCGGTTTGCATGGACTGGCTCTGGTCGCCGTCGAACAAGGCCGACGAGTAGTTCATCGTGTCGTCCAGCCAGAGCTGGTAGAACGCATTGCCCAGGTCGTAGTGGGCGTGGATGTTCTTGCGACTGTTGGACTGGCTGTTGCGGCGCATGAGGTGCCGAAGCCGGTACACGAGCCGTCCGGCCCAGCTGCCGTGGATCACGTCGTCCACGTCGCGACGGTTGCGCACCAGCACCCGGATCAGCGCGGTCAGGTTGGGGGTGGTCCAGTCGCCCGCGATGTAACTTTCGGCAAAACCGATGTCGCCCGAGCGAAGCGCCGCGGCGCACACGTTCCAGTTCTTCAGCGTCATCACGGCGTGGGGCAGTTCGCCGTTGCCGAAGCTCTGGGTTTCACCGTTGGGCAACTGCATCGTCAGCGTGCCATGGCGGATCCTTTGCAGCAGTCGCAGGACACTGCGAGCTGCGGCCGGCGCGCCGTGGGGCAGGGAGAGCGAGGGGGCGGTCAGGGTGTTCATGGCCGAGTTGGTTTTCAGGTGAATCGAGGGAAAGGGCGGTGGTTGTATCTGTGGGCGCTCAGGGCGTCTGGCGGCTCACCCATTCGGCCGGTGGCGCTGGCTTGTGGCGGAACGGAACCCGCTTGAGCCAGAGGCGAAGGGCCTGCCAGTGGATGCGGGCGACTACGCCCAAGGTCAGAGCGGGGTAGCGCAGCAGGGCTCTGCGCAGGCTTGTCGGGGTTACGGGTTGCAGCGTTCCGCTGAGGCTGGTCTCGATCAGGGGGCCGTCGGCGTCGTCATGGTCGACGCGGGCAATGATGTGCTCCCCACCGTCGTTGTGGGAGCGCATGAACCGGAAACGATACTGGCCATCCGTGCTGCAGAACGGGGACACGTGGAAGACCTTGTCGGCACGCAGTTCAGTGCCGAATGCCGGCTGATCCAGCAGATAGCAGTGCCGCTCGCCGAAGGTGTTGTTGACCTCGGCGACGACCGCGCGCAGGTCCCCGTGGGGGGTATGGCAGTACCAGAAACTCACCGGTTTGAAGGTGTGGCCCAGCACCCGCGGATAGGTCTGCAGCCAGGCCTCGCCGGTGGCATCCTGGATGCCGGCGTCCTGCAGGAGTGCGTCGAGCCAGGCCAGCGCGCCGCCGCTTCGTGCACTGCGGCCGTCGCCGTGGTCGCGCTCGTGAAAGCTCAGCAGGCCAGGCCGGTTGAGCGCCAGCGTGTCGCTGCCGTGTGCCCGAAGATGGCGCATGGGCAACATGAGAAAGTAGGTGGGGTAGCTGAAGGCATTGCCGACCGGGCGCAGGCGCCGGTGGCGCACTTCGCCGAACCCGATGAGCGCACCTTGCGGGTTCAAGCGGCCACCGCTTCGAGTTCGATCACCCGCTGTGCCGGCGCCGGAGGCTCGCGGCGCGCGCCGGCATCGGTCAGCAACTGGCGTGCGGCGTTCAGGCCTGCCTTCAGGCCGTCTTCGTGAAAGCCGTAGCCCATCCAGGCCCCGGCAAAGTAGGTGTTGCGACGCCCCTGCAAGGCCCAGGCACGAGACTGGGCGCGAATGGCGGCCTGGTCGAACACGGGGTGCTCATAGTCGAATTCGCCCAGGACCTTCTCGGGGTCGATCGCACGGGCCGGGTTCAGCGAAACCAGCACGGATTGCTGGAACGGCAACGGTTGCAGGCGGTTGATCAGGTAGTGCAGGCACACCCGAGAAGCTTCAGCGTTGGCGCTGGCTGCTCGTTCGTAATTCCACGCGGCCCAGGCCTTGGCGCGTTGCGGCAGCACCGACGTGTCGGTGTGCAGGATGGCGCGGTTGGGTTGGTAGCGGATGGCGCCCAGCGTCTCTTGTTCTTCGCGCGAAGGGCTTTGCAGTAGCGCCAGGGACTGATCGGAATGCGTGGCCAGGATCACTTTGTCGAATGTGTCGGTGCCGTGGTCGGTGGTGATGCGCACGCCGGCGGCTGCCGTGCCGGGGTCGCGTTCGATACGGCGGACCGGTGTGTTCAGGCGCTTGTCGGCGATGGCCGCCGTGATCTTGTCGACATAGTGGCGCGCGCCGCCCTTGACCGTCCACCACTGGGGGCGGTTGCTGACCTGCATCAGGCCATGGTTGTGGCAGAAGCGGATCATCGTGGCCACGGGGAACTGCAGCATCTGGTCGGTCGGGCAGCTCCAGATGCAGCCGAGCATGGGCAGGAAATACCAGTCCCGGAACTCGGCGCTGAAACGGTGCAGTTCCAGGAAGCTGGCCAGGGGCTGCATCAGTTCGGTGTCCTGATTGGCAATGGCAATTCGGGTGCACAAGGCATTGAAGCGCAACAGGTCGCGCAGCATCCGGATGAAGCGCGGGTTCAGCAGGTTGCTGCGCTGGGCGAAGACCGTGTCGAGACTGGAGCCGCTCCATTCGAGCGTGCGGCCGCTCAGCGCGCCAGGCGCCTGGACCGAGAACGACATGTCGGACTTGACGGTCTCGATGCCCAGTTCTTCAAACAACTGGATCAGGGTCGGATAGGTGCGTTCGTTGAAGACCAGGAAGCCCGTGTCCACACCGTGGGTGACCGGACCGCCCGGCGTGGGCAGGGTGATGTCCACGGTGTGGGTGTGGCCGCCAAAGTAGTCTGCGGCCTCAAACAGGGTCAGATCGGCGTGCCCATGCAGTGTGTGGGCGGCAGCGAGGCCGGAGATACCGGAGCCGATGATGGCGACTTTCATGGGACTTCCTGGTTTAGGGCGTTAAACAGGGCAGTATTCAATTCAGTACAGGATGTACTCGCGTACAAGCCTGCGGAGAAACTATCCGGAGTACTGCTGTAACAGGATCGGCTGCGCAAAGCACGGGGTGAACAAGGCATCGATCTCCCTGCGCTATGTCAGACTGCTGACGGTTTTTGTACATCAAATTCGGTTCGCGAAAAGGTCCGATCTCAATGTCAAGCCAGATAAGGGTGAGGTGAATTTTCAATTGTGAGTCGCTTTATCTACATTCCGGTAAAATTATGACTATACGGTAATTCCATGTTTTATTTGGTATAAAATGTCCCTTGCACGTTTGCGGTCATTGCCTTGTGGGCATGACTTGGCCAGTTTGGGTTTTTCAAGCAAATGACGGAATCGCAGGGTGGTGACCCAGTAGGCAAACCGCTCAATGTGGGTCACCACGGCAAAATTGCGGTACAGGGTAATGTCAAGCAAGGCTTCATCTATCGCTGGCTGTGAAGCGTCAACAGGTTGTTGACTGAAAGTTTGAGTCAGGATATGAGGGTGGCGCACCCGGTCCGTGCGGGCGGTGCCAGTTGTGGTGATGATTCCAGGCGTCCAGAGCGGTGGCACCGACGGCCCCCCATTTTCAGTAGCACTGGGCTTTGGAGTCCGGGGTGAATTTAACTGGTGTTTAAACCACCGTTTTTGCATAAGCTGTCGGTGTCAGGCTGACCTGCCCCCCGCCAGCCGTACCAGGCTGAAGTTAGTGAAGTCCGTCAATCACCAGGAGAATGACGGACATGAAGAAGAGCAGATTCACCGAAGAACAGATCATCGGGTTCCTGCGGCAGGCCGAGGCTGGCCTGCCGGTCAAGGAGCTTTGTCGCAATGGCGGCTTCAGCGACGCCACGTTTTACAAATGGCGAGCCAGGTTCGGCGGCATGCAGGTTTCCCAGGCCCAACGCTTGCGTGAACTGGAATCCGAGAATGCCAAGCTCAAGCGGCTGCTGGCCGCAGCCCACCTAGACATGCACGCGCTCAAGAGCGTCCTGGGGGTAAAGCGCTAGCCCCACAGGCCAGGCGCGAGGCTGTTGGGCGCATGGTGAGCGAGCACCATTTGTCTGAACGCCGAGCGTGCCGTCTTGTGGGGCTCTCCCGCGACAGCTACCGCCATCCACCCGAGACCAACCCGATGACCCAGGATCTCACAGGCAAGATCGTCGAGATCGCACATGTGCGTCGCCGCTTTGGCTACCGGCGCATTCACGACATGTTGCGCCCGGAGTTCCCCGGCGTGAACCACAAGCGCGT
>NZ_JAKJEW010000049.1:0-19843 GCF_022705245.1 Candidatus Skiveiella danica
GCAGGACGATCGCATTGCAAATTCTCCACCATGCGATGTCATCATGACCGTTAGTCTTGGACTGAATAGTAGGCACACGATACCCAAGCAGACCTTGGCGACTACCCGCACGTGGGCAGTACGCGAAGTCCAGCATTCAGATTGAGCTTCTCTGAAGCGGAAATTCGAAACCTGGAATCGCGTGCACTTGAATGACCGCTTTCAGGCGGTCATTTGTCCTGGACCTATGTCAGGATTGGGTCGATTGCTCCCATTCGTCAGTTCCCCTGCCGGGGACTGCTCCCAGCCTGAAGCGGTCCGCAATCAACCATCCCCACAAACAGCTCCCGTCGATAACGGCCTGAGCAAGCCCGAAACGTCATTTGCCCATGCTTGTCATGGATCAATCGAATGGCGTTCAGCGTTCAGAACCCTGCGTGCGTGGCCGAACATACGCCCATCCCAAATCAGCATAGACTGGTCCTTCGTACACCGATTGAAGCGAATGCCCTTTTTGTTCGCTGACCGACGACATCAGTCGCGTATGACGGCCCCGTCTTGCCCAAACTCGGGTTCAACGACAGGCGCTTCGAAGGTCCTTATGGAACCCCTCTGGCTCAGTCAGTACCCCCCGGGCATACCGGCCGACATCGACATCCATGAATTCGCGTCATTGACCGACGTGTTGCTCGCGAGCTGCCAGCGGTTCGACGACCTGCCGGCCTACAGCAACATGGGCACGTCGATGAGCTATGCCGAACTCGAACGATCGAGCCGCCACTTCGCCGCCTACCTGCAGAAGTCGCTGGGCCTGCGCCGGGGCGACCGGGTCGCCCTCATGATGCCCAACCTGCTGCAATACCCCGTGGCGCTGTTTGGCGTTCTGCGCGCGGGGATGGTGGTGGTGAACGTCAATCCGCAGTACACCGTGCCCGAACTCGAGCATCAGCTCCTGGACTCGGGCGCGGTGGCCATCGTGGTCCTGGAGAACTTCGCGCACACCTTGCAGGAGGTGCTGCAGAGAAACCTGGCGCTGAGCCCGGTCGTCATCACCACCGAAGTCGGTGACCTGCTTCCGCTGGTCAGGGAACTCCTCACCAACGCCGTGGTGAAGTACGTCAAGCACCTGGTGCCGACATGGACGATTGCAGGCGCCATCGAATTCAACGCTGCCCTGCGCGCGGGGCACGGGCAGGCGCTGGACGCCGTGCCGCTGTGCCACGACGACACGGCTTTCCTGCAGTACACCGGCGGCACTACCGGCGTGGCCAAGGGTGCGGTGCTGACCCACGGCAACATGGTGGCCAATGTGCTGCAGATGGCCGCCTGGATGGCGCGCGACCTGGTCGACGGCAAGGAGGTGTTCGTCTGTCCGTTGCCGCTGTATCACGTCTATGCGCTGACCTCCAACCTGGTGTTCCTGAAGCTGGGCGCGCACACCGTCCTGGTGACGAACCCGAGGGACATGCCCGCCTACATCCACGACCTCAAGCGCCATCCGTTCACGATCATCATCGGCGTCAACACGCTGTACCGCGCGCTGCTCGATGCGCCCGAATTCGCCGACGTCGACACGAGCGCCCTGAAGCTCACCAGCGCCGGCGGCATGGCGGTGCAGCGCGTGGTGGCCGAGCGCTGGAAGGCGCGCACCGGCCTGCCCATCATCGAGGGCTACGGCATGACCGAGACCTCGCCGGTCGTGATCGCCAGCCCGCTGGACATCGCGGAGTGGACCGGATCGATCGGCCTTCCGATTCCGTCGACACAGGTCGTGATCCTGGACGATGACGAGCACGAGATGGCGGTCGGCGAGGTGGGCGAAATCTGCGTGCGCGGCCCGCAGGTCATGCCCGGCTACTGGAACCACCCGGACGAAACCGCCAAAGTGTTCACCCGCGAAGGCTGGCTTCGCACGGGGGACCTGGGGTCGATGGACGAGCGTGGCTACTTCCGGATCACGGACCGCAAGAAGGACATGATCGTCGTGTCCGGCTTCAAGGTGTACCCGAACCAGATTGAGGATGTGGTCGCGCTGCATCCCGGCGTGACGGAGGTCGCGGCCATCGGCGTGCCGGACGAGCGTTCCGGCGAGATCGTCAAGATCATCGTGGTCAGGCAGGATGCCACGCTCACCGAGCAGGCGCTGCTGGACCACTGCCGCAAACACCTCACCGGCTACAAGATGCCCCGGATCGTCGAGTTCCGACGCGAGCCGCTGCCCAAGTCCAATCTGGGCAAGATCCTTCGAAGGCAATTGCGCGAGGCACCAGTCCCCGCCGTTGAAGCGGCAACACCCTGAAGGCTGGGAACCAGGCGCGCCGGGCTTCAAGCGCCGGTCGCGCGCCAGGCCGTGGGCGTGCACCCGGCCCACTGCCGAAAGGCCCGCGAAAACGCGTTGGTGTCCGCATACTGCAGCGCCGCCGCGATGTGGGTCACCGGCATCTGCGTGTTTCGCAGCAGCTGGCAGGCCAGCTCATGGCGGGTGCGATTGACCAGCGCCTGGAAGCTTTTGCCTTCCGCATCGAGCCGGCGCCGCAAGGTGCGCTGGCTGATGCCAAACTGCCGCGCCACGGCCTCGGCCGTGCCATGGCCACTGAGCAACAGCTGATGCAGCACACGTTCCACCTGCCCGCCCAGACTCAGCGGCCCGCTGGCCTGCGCCTGTTGCAGCGCGAGCGTGAGCGCCCGATGGCGCGCGGGATCGGCGCCTTCGATGGGGCGGGCCAGCCAGGTCGACGCGAAGACCAGGCCGGAGACTTCGGCATCGAAGTGCAGCGGCGCGCGGAACAGGCGGCGGTAGGCCGCGGTCCGCGCGGGCCGACGATAGGAAAACTGCACCGTCTGGGGCACAAAATCGGGACCGCAAAGACCCAGCAGGATGCGGTGCCCGATGGTCACCGCCACGTCGTAGATGAACTCTGCGCCCGGCGTGAAATGCCGGTACACCGAATAGCCGAGCACCGAGGTGTCGCGCTCGGCTTGCAGCAGCAGTGGGGCCGCGCCGCGGTCGTGCAGTTGCAGGTGCAGCAACAGGCTGCGCAGTGCCGCGCCGACACTGGGCGAATGACGCATGAGTTCGCCCAGCGGCCCCAGGCCGTCGAGGTTGAACCGCTCGCCGACCAGCAGTGCGAAATGCGGGCAATCCGCCAGACGGGCGCTTTCAAAAAACAGCCGCCCGGCCACCTCGAGTGGCAGGCGCGCATCCGGATCCCGGAACAGCGACATCCGCACGCCCGCGCGATCAAACGCGGTCTGTGGCCGTGCGTGCAAGGCCTGCAGCACCTGCGGGATGGCGAGGATCGGACCGATGCGGATGTCGCCCGCGTCACTCTGCACGAAGGCAGCAGCACCCTGCGGCTGCAGGCGCGCGCCGGGCATTGGGGTGTTGTCGACGGGAGGCCCGGTTGGGGTCATGGTCATGGCCGGAATTGCATGGTGCGAGCATAGCGGCGATGCTAGAGTCGCCGCTCCCCCCGTGATCAAAGGCTCACCATGAAAAGGCTCTTTTCCGCGTTCTCGGCCCGCGCGCTCATCACCACGCTGGCCGTGACCCTTTCGGCGGCGGCGTTTGCCCAGCCCTTCAAGATGACGACACCGATCGCTCCTGGCGTCGCCGTGCCGGACAAGATTGAAAGTTCCCTCGGCACGCTGAACCTGAACTACGGCTACCCGTCGGCCGACACCGTCGAGAAAATCTACGACAACCTCGACCGCTCGCGCGCCCTGCAGGCTTATCTGATGGCGATCCCGATCGTGAACCAGGCCGGCATGCGCGACTCGATCCGCAAGTTCGGGCCGGACAACCAGACCGACGTGATCTGGGAAAACCTGGTCGATCCCCGCACCGTCGAGCTCACCGCCAACGACAACACGATCTACAACTTCATCTGGCTCGACTCCAAGAAGGGCCCGCTCGTCCTCGAAGTCCCGCCCGAGGTGCTGGGTGGCGTCAATGACTTCTGGTACCGCTGGGTGGCCGATGTGGGCATCACCGGCGAGGACCGCGGCAAAGGCGGCAAGTACCTCGTCCTGCCCCCCGGCTACAAGGGTGACGTGCCTCCCGGCTACGTCGTGGTACGCCCGAGCACCTACGGCAACTGGTTCTTCTTCCGCGCCTTTCTGGTCAATGGCTCGACCAAGCCTGGCGTCGAATCGGTGAAGAAGCACCTCAAGATCTATCAGCTCTCGGAGGCCGCCAATCCGCCCGCGATGAAATTCGCCAACGCATCCGGCGTGCCGGCCAACTTCGTCGCCCCGGGCGACTACTCGTTCTGGAACCTGCTGAACCAGGTGATTCAGGAAGAGCCGCCCGGCGGCTCCGACCCCACGACGCTCGGCCTGTTTGCCTCGATCGGCATCGTCAAGGGTCAGCCCTTCGCGCCGGATGAGCGCATGAAGAAGATCCTCACCGACGCTGCGAACATTGGCGCCGTCACCGCCCGCACCATCGCCTTCAAGGTCCGCTCGCCGGAGGCCTACTTCTACCCGAACAGCCCGTGGCGCCTGCCGTTCTTCGGCGGCTACAAGTTCGAGAGCGCGCCCGGCGTGACCAACATGGACGGCTACATCTTCTACTACTACTTCGCCACCGGTGTCACGCCCGCGATGGAGATGAAGATGGTCGGCCAGGGCTCGCAATACCCGTGGTCGGTGCAGGACTCGAAGGGCAACCCCTTCGATGGCGGCAAGACCTACAAGATGCGCCTGCCACCCAACGTGCCCGTGAAGGATTTCTGGTCGGTCATCGTCTATGACAACCAGACCCGCTCGATGGTGCAGACCGACCAGAAGGCGCCCAGCGTGAGCAGCCAGGACAAGAGCATCAAGACCAATGCCGACGGCTCGGTCGACGTGTGGTTCGGGCCCAAGGCGCCGCCCGGCATGGAGAGCAACTGGGTGCAGACGATTCCGGGCAAGGGCTGGTTCATGATCCTGCGCCTGTACGGCCCGCTGGAGCCGTGGTTCAACAAGACCTGGCGTCCCGGCGAGATCGAACTCCAGCCGTGATGGGGTGGCACGCTTCGGCAACCTGTCCATCCTGGATTCGCTGAAAAAGCGGTTCCTGGTCCGACACACGGCGGCGCCACTGCGATAAGCTCAAGCTTGCCGCATCGAAAACGCCCAGTTGGCGTCGATACATTTTCAGGAGTCCATGATGAACCGTACTTATCTCGCTGCCGCGCTGGCCCTGGGGCTGGGTTTTGCCGCCGCCCCCGCGGGCGCCGTCGTTTACTGCAAGACGGTGGGTGTGCCGAAAGGCTGTGTTGCGCGGCCTGCGGCGGTGCCCGGCGCAGGCGCCCCCGGTGTGGGGGTGGCGCCGGGCGTGGGGGTCGGCGCTCCTGGCGTCGGCGTGGCGCCAGGCGTTGGTGTTGCGCCCGCCGTAGGGCCCAGTCCGACCAACCTGAACGGGGGCGTGAACCGCGTGGGCGTCCGCCGCTGAAAAAGGGCTGTGGTGCGAGCGTGCAGCCAGGCCTGCACGCGGGTGCGCTCCGGCAAGGCGCTTGCACTTCGAATGCACCGGCCTTTTGATTCGCCGGTTGAAGCGTTCCAGGGCAGGCCGATCGTCGTTGCATGAAGAAACTTCGAAATTCATAGCGAAAACGGGCCATTCGACGCTGGGATGAGCCCAAAGAAGCCTGAAATCCACCCCGCTCCCCCTGTCTCCCCCTTGTCCGGCACGCCGGGGACGCTTGCCCGACAATCGTCCCGGTGAAAACCCGTTACTTTGTGCAGCTGATTGCGCTGTCGGCCCTGTGGGGCGCCTCCTTCCTGTTCCTGCGCGTGGCCAGCCCTGTGCTCGGGCCCAATGTGCTGGCGGTGGGGCGCATCGGTCTGGCCACGGTCACGCTAGCGCTCATCATGGCGGCGCTGAAACAACGCTGGCCCTGGCGGCACTGGGTGGAATTGACGCGCCTGGGCGCGCTGTCGGTGGCCGTGCCGTTTCTGCTCTATGCCTGGGCGGCGCTGCGCCTGCCGGCCGGATACAGCGCGCTGCTCAACAGCACGGTGGTGGTGTTCGGCACGCTGGCCGCCGCCTGGATGAAGGAAGACACTCTCACCGCGCGCAAGCTGGCGGGCTGCGTCGTTGGGTTTGCAGGCGTGGGCCTGATCGTGCGCCTGGGCCCCGTGGCACCCACCCCCGAGGTGCTGCTGGCCACGCTGGCCTGCATCGGCGCGGCGGCCTGCTACGGGGTGTCCACGCCGCTCATGAAGCGCGCCACCAAGCATATGGAGCCGCTGGCGATCGCCGCGGGCATCCACTTGGCGTCGCTGGTGGTGCTGCTGCCGGGCGCGCTCTGGAGCTGGCCGCAGGCGCGCTTCACCGAAGGCGCGATGGCGGCGCTGCTGGTGCTGGGTGTGGTGACCTCGGGGTTGGCCTACTGGCTGCACGTGCGGGTGATCCGCCATGTGACGCCGGTGGCCGCCATGAGCCCGGCCTTCATGATCCCGGTGTTCGGCGTGACCTGGGGCCACCTCTTCCTGGGCGAGCCGCTGGGCTCAGGCATCTGGAGCGGCGGCGCGCTGATCCTGCTGGCCATTGCGCTGGTGACCGGCTTCAACCCGGTGCAGAAACTGCTGGATGCTGCAAACGCCAGACCTTGAACGCGCAGCCGGTTGCTATCAGACTGGTAGCAATCGAAGACCAGAATACGCTGGCGAGGCCCCATTTTGAGCTTAGAACACCGCCTGCAAGCCCTCCCAGCACGCCCGGAAAGCCGTACGCGATGACGGTGTAGAGCGCCTGCCCGCGCCCGCGCAGCCGGCCGGGGAAGTGGTGCGACAGCAGCGCGATGCACACCGTGTGGTGCGTGGCAAAGGTGAAGGCGTGCAGCGCCTGCGCCAGCAGCAAAGCGACCAGCACGCTGGCGCTGCTGGCCGTGATGCCCATGCGCAGCACCATGGCTGCAGAGCACAGCACCAGCCAGCCTGTCAGGCTCAGCATCGGTAGCCAGCGGGACTGGGTGAAAAACCAGCCGATCTCCACGATCACCGACACCGCCCACAGCAGGCCGATCATGGTCTTGCTGTAGCCCAGCGAATCCAGATACAGCGAGAAGAAGACATAGATGCCGATGTGTGACAGCACATGGAAAAACGCCGCCGCAAAAAACCATAACACCGCGCGCTGGCGCAGCACCGGCAGCACCGGCACCTTGGCCTCGTGGGCGGGGATGGCCTCCTTCAGATCCGGGAGGAACCAGACACTGACCGTCACGGCCGCCAGCGTCAGCGTGGTCCAGGCCGGAAACTGCCCCATGCCGGCATGCTCGAACCAGGCACCGGCCGCAAACACCGTGACCAGGAAGCCCAGCGAGCCCCACAGCCGCACGCGGCCGTAGCGCCGGGCGTCGAAAGCGCCGCCCTGGCTGACCAGGTGCGCCATGGCGGCCTCGCTCATCGGCATCATCGAACTGGTGTGGGTGAACATCACCAGCAGCACCGCGCCCAGCCACAGCGGGCTCAGCTCGAACCACAGTCCCAACGAGACCAGCAGCGCGGTGGTGGCGCCATAACGCAGCAGCTTCACGCGCTCGCCGGTGTGGTCGCTCAGCCAGCCCCAGCCGTAGGGCGCAAACAGCCGCGTGGCCGCCTGCACCGAGGTCAGCACGCTGATGGCGAACAGGCCGAAACCCAGCTCTTTGAGCCACAGCGGCAGGTAGGGATTGAAGAAACCGATGTGGGCGAAATAGCTCGCCGACAAGGCCGCGAACGGCACCAACTGGCGGCGGCCGGTGGCGCCCGCGCTCATCGTGGCGGCCTCAGGCTCTTACAAAAAGGAGGCCTTGATCGGCGAAACCGGGGGGTTCACATCGGCGCACTGGGCGCGGTGGCGCAGCGCATGCTCCATCACCACCAGCGCCAGCATGGCCTCGGCGATCGGCGTGGCGCGGATGCCCACGCAGGGGTCGTGACGGCCCTTGGTGACCACTTCGGTGGAACGGCCCTCGATGTCGATCGACTCGCGCGGCGACAGGATGGAGCTGGTCGGCTTGATGGCGATGCTCACCTCCAGGTCCTGCCCGGTGCTGATGCCACCGAGCACACCGCCGGCGTTGTTGCCCTTGAAGCCCTGCGGAGAGAGCGAATCGCCATGCGTGGTGCCGCGCTGCGTCACGCTGGCAAAACCGGCGCCGATCTCCACGCCCTTGACCGCGTTGATGCCCATCATGGCGAAGGCGATGTCGGCGTCCATCTTGTCGAACAGCGGCTCGCCCAGGCCCACGGGCACGTTGCGCGCGGTCACGCGCAGGCGCGCGCCGCAAGAGTCGCCGGCCTTGCGCAACTCGCCCATGTAGGCCTCCAGCGCGCTGACATCGGCCACTGGGGCGAAGAACGGGTTGTTCGGCACGTGATCCCAGCTCTCGAACGGGATAGTGATCTCGCCGATCTGCGTCATGCAGCCGTGAAACGTGGTGCCGTATTTCTCGGCCAGCCACTTTTTGGCCACGGCGCCGGCGGCGACCATGGGCGCAGTGAGGCGCGCGGACGAACGCCCGCCGCCGCGCGGGTCGCGCAGGCCGTATTTGTGGAAGTAGGTGTAGTCGGCGTGGCCGGGGCGAAAAGTCTGAAGGATGTCGCCGTAGTCCTTGCTGCGCTGGTCGGTGTTGCGGATCAGCAGGGCGATCGGCGTGCCCGTGGTCTTGCCCTCGTACACGCCGGAGAGGATCTCGACCGCGTCGGGCTCGTTGCGTTGCGTGACGAACTTGCTGGTGCCGGGGCGGCGGCGGTCCAGATCGCCCTGGATATCGGCCTCGCTCAGGGCCATGCCAGGCGGGCAGCCGTCGATCACGCAGCCGATGGCCGGGCCGTGGGACTCACCGAAGTTGGTGACTGCGAAAAGGGTGCCGAAGGTGTTGCCGCTCATGGGGCGGGATTATCCCAGACCCTCCACGCAGCGGCCCCGCCATGCCCTGATCGGGTGCGACCGGCTGGAACAGAACCTGCTTGATGCTGCGCTGCAGCACCCCACTTCTTCATGCTGCCCAACCCGGAGGAACCCCATGCTGGACCGCACCACCACCCTGTTCTCCCATGTCAAACCCACCGACACCGACTACCTGTCCGGCGGTCTGCGGGATTTCTTCCTCTACCGCGACCTGGGCGTGGCCGAGGCCACGCACGGCAAGGTGATCGCGCATCTGGTCAAGGCCAACATGGCACCGGAAAAGGGCACCGGCTGGCACCGGCATGAGGCGGATTTCCAGATCGTCATCATGGTCAAGGGCTGGGCCAAGTTCATGTACGAAGACAAGGTCACCCTGGTGCAGGCCGGTGACTGCGTGCACCAGCGCCCGGGCATCCGCCACTACCTGTTCGACTACTCGCCCGACATGGAGTACCTGGAGATCGTCTCGCCGGCCGACTTCAAGACGGTGGACGTGGAGCCGGTCTGCCCGATTCCCGATCCGACGCCCTGGGACTGAGGTCGTCCGTCCCGTTGCGGACGGGGCACGCCTCAAAGTGCCCTGTCCCGCAAGGCCTGATCAGTTGAGGACAGAGCAAAATTTCACGGCGTGTAAGTTCTTGGTCTGTCCCGCAAATCCTGATCAGTTGGGGACAGAGCAATATTTCACTGCGTGTAAATTCTTGGTCTGTCCCGCAAAGTCTCAGAATTCCGCTTCAAGCTCGTCGATCTCGTCGGGCTCCAGTTGCGCCGCGGCGACCCACTCCTTCATGGCGGGCAGTGCCATGATGGTCTTGCAATACGCCGCACAGACCGGATCCAGTGCCACGTCATAGGTCAGGAAGCGCGTGACCACCGGGGCGTACATCGCGTCGGCCATGCAGGGGTGCGCGCCAAACAGGTAAGGCCCGCCGTAAGTCGCCAGGCACTCTTTCCAGATCTCGACGATACGGGCGATGTCGCCTTGCGCGCGCGACCACACCTTGTACTTCGGGAAATGCGCCTTGATGTTCATTGGCAGTGCCGAGCGCAGCGAGCTGAAACCCGAGTGCATCTCGCCGCAGATGGCACGGCAATGCGCGCGCGCGCCCACGTCGGCGGGCAGCAGGCCGGCCTTGGGCTTGATCTCGTGCAGGTACTCGCCGATGGCCAGCGTGTCCCAGACCTTCAGGCCCTGGTGCTGCAAGGAAGGCACCAGCATGGACGACGAGAGCAGCAGGATTTCGGCCTTCATGGCCGGGTCGTCGGGCGGCACCACGTGCTCGGTGAAGTCCAGCTTGGCCAGTTTGGCCATCAGCCAACCACGCAGGGCCCAGGCGCCGTAGTTGCGGCTGCTGATCGTCAGGACGGCTTTGGGCATCGGGTTCTCCTCGGGTGTTGCCCCGACAACGCAAAGGCTGTGCCAGATCGGGGCGCACCGCGCCGGTGCATTCGAAACCGCGCAGGCTGGCCCGTTACTTGCCTGCCAGCAGCGGGACACGCCACCCCTTCTTCAGGATGCCCATGCTTTATCAGGCCTACCAGTTCCAGTCCGACCTGATGTCCCCCCTGCGCCTGATGGCCCAGCACCTCAGCGCCAGCCTGTGGCTGCAAAAAACCGAGCGCAGTCTGGTGCGCCGGCTGTCAGCCGCCAACGAGGTGATCTCCCGCATGCGCCTCACGCACACCCGCCCCGACTACGGCATCACAACCGCGCTGGTGGCCGGCGAGGAAGTCCCCGTCATGCAGGAGACGGTGATGTCGGCGCCCTTCGGCACGCTGCTGCGTTTCCGCAAGGCCCACACCGGGGGCGAGAACCACCCGCCGGTGCTGCTGGTGGCCCCGCTGTCGGGCCATTTCGCGACCTTGCTGCGGGAGACCGCGCGCACCCTGCTGCAGGACCATGACGTCTTTATCACCGACTGGCACAACGCGCGCGATGTGCCGCTGAGCCAGGGCGCGTTTGCGCTGGACGACTACATCGACCACATGATCCGCTTCCTGGCCGCCATCGGCCCGGGGGCGCACGTGGTGGCCGTCTGCCAGCCCTGCGTGGCCGCGCTGGCGGCCACGGCCATCATGGCGGAGGACGACGACCCGGCCCAGCCGCTGAGCCTGACCCTGATGGCCGGGCCGGTGGACTGCCGCGTGAATCCGACCGCGGTGAACACCCTGGCGATCGGCAAGCCGATCGAGTGGTTCGAGAAGAACCTGATCAGCCGCGTGCCCCTGCCGCACGCCGGCTTCATGCGCCGGGTCTACCCCGGCTTCGTGCAGCTCACCGCCTTCATGAGCATGAACCCGGAGCGCCACAAGCAGGCGTTCAGGCACATGTACGAGCACCTGGTGGAGGGTGAGGTCGAGCAGGCCCGCACCATCCAGAACTTCTATGACGAATACCTGGCGGTGAACGACCTGCCGGCCGAGTTCTACCTGGAGACCGTGGAAAAAGTGTTCCAGACCTTCGACCTGGCGCGCGGCGTGCTCAGCTACCGGGGCCGCACCGTCAATCCGGCGGCGATCCGGCGCACCGCGCTGTTCACGGTCGAAGGTGAGCGCGACGACATCTGCTCGGTCGGCCAGACCGTGGCCGCGCACGATCTGTGCCCGAACATCCGCCCCTACCTGAAGACGCACCACGTTCAGACCGGTGTCGGCCACTACGGCGTGTTCAGCGGCAAGAAGTGGAACCAGCAGATCTACCCACGGGTGCGCGAAGTGATCCACGCGAGCATGGGTTGATGGCCTCGCGCTGGCGCGGATGCAGGCCCCACCAGACTGCGGGGCTCGGGGCCGACCGAGCCGGGATCAGGGCGCGCCGGATTCGCCCTTGGCCTCAGACTCGTCGGCCGGCCAGTCGTGGATGTAGGCCTTGAGCATCTTGTTCTCGAAACTCTGGCTTTCGACGACGAACTTCGCCACGTCGTAGAAGCTGATCACGCCCATCAGCATCTTCTTGTCCATCACCGGCATGTAGCGGGCGTGGCGCTCCAGCATCATGCGGCGCACCTCGTCAATCTCGGTCTCCGTGGTGCAGGTCAGCGGGTGGTCGTCCATCGACGAGCGAACCTGTGTGGAGCCCAGCGTGCCGCCGTTCTTCACGATGGACTGGATGACTTCGCGGAAGGTGAGCATGCCGACCAGTTCGCCGTGCTCCATGACCACCAGCGAGCCGATGTCCTTCTCGGCCATGATGTCCACTGCGCGCGCCAGCGGCTCGTCGGGGGTGACGGTGAAAAGGGTGTTGCCCTTGACGCGAAGGATGCCGCTGACTTTCATGTGATCTCCAATGTCGCCGCCGTGGCGTATTTCGAAAAGAATATAGCCCACAATTGAAGAAAAAAACACATTCCGCACCACAGAAACTTTGGAGACCCGCATGCCCGGCTATTCCGACCCCGGCTTCGACACCCTGGCGCTGCACGCGGGTGCCGCCCCGGACCCCGCCACCGGCGCGCGCGCCGTGCCGATCCACCTGACGACCTCATTCGTTTTCGAATCCAGCGACCACGCTGCGGCGCTGTTCAACCTGGAGCGCGCCGGCCACGTCTACAGCCGCATCAGCAACCCCACCAACGCGGTGTTTGAGCAGCGCATGGCCGCGCTTGAAGGAGGCATCGGCGCGATCGCCACCGCCAGCGGCCAGGCGGCGCTGCACCTGGCGATCGCCACGCTGATGGGCGCGGGCTCGCACATCGTGGCCAGCACGGCCCTCTATGGCGGCTCGCAGAACCTGCTGCACTACACCTTGCGACGCTTCGGCATCGAGACCACTTTCGTGAAGCCCGGCGACATCGACGGCTGGCGCACCGCCGTGCGACCGAACACCAAGCTGTTCTTTGGCGAAACCGTCGGTAACCCGGGCCTGGACGTGCTCGATATCCCCACCGTCAGTGCCATTGCGCACGAGGCCGGCGTGCCGCTGCTGGTGGACTCCACCCTCACCTCGCCCTGGCTGATCAAGCCCTTCGACCACGGCGCAGACCTGGTCTACCACTCTGCGACCAAATTCCTGTCCGGCCACGGCACGGTGATCGGCGGCGTTGTGGTCGATGGCGGCAGCTTCGACTGGGAAGGCCCGCGCTCGGCAGGCAAGTTCACCGAGCTCACCCAGGCCTATGAGGGCTTCCACAACATGGTGTTCACCGAGGAAAGCACGGTGGGGGCCTTCCTGCTGCGGGCGCGCCGCGAGGGCTTGCGCGATTTCGGCGCCTGCATGAGCCCGCACACCGCCTGGCTGATCCTGCAGGGCATCGAGACCCTGCCGCTGCGCATGGCGCGGCACATGAGCAACACGCAGAAGGTGGTGGAATTCCTGGCCGGCCAGTCCTTCGTCGGCCGCGTCGGCCACCCGATGCTGGAGAGCCACCCCAGCCATGCGCTGGCGCAACAGCTGCTGCCGCGAGGCGCGGGCTCGGTGTTCAGCTTCGACCTCAAGGGCAATCGCGAACAGGGCAAGAAGTTCATCGAAACGCTCAAAGTCTTCAGTCACCTGGCCAACGTGGGAGACTGCCGCTCGCTGGTGATCCACCCGGCCAGCACCACGCACTTCCGCATGAGCGACGAGGCGCTGGAACACGCCGGCATCGGCCAGGGCACGATCCGCCTGTCGATCGGTCTGGAAGACCCGGATGACCTGATCGAAGACCTGAAGCGCGCGCTCAAGGCCGCGGAAAAGGCAGGTGCATGATGCTTATTCAGGTCAACGGCGCACCCACCTACTGCTACACCGGCGGCAAGCCTTTCGACGCCGCCAAACCCACCGTGGTGTTCATCCATGGCGTGCTCAACGATCACAGTGTCTGGATCCTGCAGACGCGTTACCTGGCGAACCATGGCTTCAACGTGCTCGCGGTGGACCTGCCGGGCCACTGCCGCAGCGGCGGCGAGGCGCCCTCGTCCGTCGAGGAGGCGGCCGACTTCATCGGCGCGCTGCTCGATGCGGCCGGCGTACAACAGGCGACGCTGGTCGGCCACAGCTGGGGCTCGCTCATTGCGCTGGAAGCCGCCGCGCGCCTCAAAGAGCGCGTCACGCGCCTGGTGCTGGTGGGCACGGCGTTTCCGATGCGGGTGTCGCCCGCGCTGATCGAGGCCTCGATGAACAACCCGATGAAGGCACTGACCATGGTCAACGTGTTTTCACGTTCCACGCTGTGTGCGCCGCCCTCGGCGCTGGGCCCGGGCACCTGGGTCTTCGGCGCAAGCTTGGCACTGGGCCGGCGGGTGCTGGCCAGCAACCCGGCGGTGAACCTGTTCCACCGCGGCTTCGTGGCCTGCGACCGCTACGCCAACGGCGAGGTGGCCATCACCCAGATCACCTGCCCGGTGCTTTTCCTGCTCGGAGGCGTGGACCAGATGACCCCGCCCAAGGCCGCGCAAGGCCTGATCAGCAAGGCAACGGAAGCGGGCAAGGCGGTGAAGGTGGAGACCCTGCCGGTCGGCCATCACCAGATGACCGAGACGCCGGACGAGACGCTGGCGGCACTGCAGGGGTTCCTGAAGGGCTGACGCCGGCGCGGGCACTGTGCCCCGGCGCGGGAGGGCGCGTCCGGCCGCCTCGGTCGGGCGCCTCAATGACTATGGTTTCTATAGCAACTCACGGCCGTTCAGCGCTGGGATTCGGCTGTTTTCCCTGAATTTTTCGACCGTCGGATCGGGCGCGAGCAGCAAGGCATCGATCAGCGGCGTTGCGGCGGTCTTTTCCAGATCGACCAGCAGCACGTCACGGCCGTCCTCCAGCTGGCCGACCCAGTCCAGCGCCAGCAGCGTGTCGATGACCGGCTCCAGTTGCAGGCTGTCGACCTTCAGCCGATGCGCCAGGTCGGCCACGTTCAGCCCTTTGGCCGGCGTGCCCCGTGCTGCATCGAGCATCTGGATCGCCTCGACGGCGAGCTGGAAACGCCAGCCGGGCGTGCCGCCGCGGCGCTGCACGCCCGCCAGCAGGCTGGGCAGGTAGGCCGCGATCACCGCGCCCAGCAGGACCACGATCCAGACGATGTACACCCACAGCAGCAGGATCGGCACGGCCGCGAAGGCTCCGTAGATCGCCGACATGCCGGGCAGCAGCGCGAGATAGAGCGCCAGGCCTTTCTTGGCCAGCTCCAGCCCGATCGCCACGAACACGCCGCCGGCCACCGCGTGGCCCCAGCGCACCCAGGTGTTGGGCACATAGCGGAACAAGGCGGCCATGCCCGACGCGACAAGGGCAAACTCCATGAGATCGAGCACGAACCGCAGCGCCGAGGGCATCGCACTGACCAGCCCGCGAGAGGCCGAAGCCGCGTAGGAGCCCGTGGCCAGCAGCGCCGCCAGGGCCAGCGGCCCCAGCGTCAGCACGGCCCAGTACATGAGCACCCGCTGGGCCAGCGGACGCGCGCGGCGCACGCGCCAGATGCCGTTGAGCGTGCGGTCAATGGTGAGGATCAACGACAGCGCCGTGACCAGCAGGAAGGCGAATCCGAACATGCCGACCCGGCTGGCCTTGGCTGAAAACTGGTTGAGATAGCCCATGACCTGGCGCGCGATCGCATCGGGGAACAGGCTGTCCGAGAGCCACTGCTGGAGCACGCCTTGCAGTTTGTTGAAGGCGGGAAATGCAGAGAACACCGCCAGCAGCACCGTGAACAGAGGCACCAGCGAAATCACGGTCGTGAAGGTGAGGCTGCTGGCCGTCAGCGCCAGGTGATCCTCTCGAAAGCGGTCGCGCAGCGTGCGCGCGGTTTCCAGCCACGGAAAGTGCCGCAGGGCCCGCACGGTTTGCCGCCATTCCTGATTCGTCATGGCCGCTATGATGCCATTGCCATGAACCCTGTTGACCCTTCCGTCCGCGCCACGCGCACCCTTGCCGTAACCAGCCTGCTGGCGCTGATCGTGCTCGCCCTGGCCTGGGAACTGTGGCTGGCGCCCTTGCGTCCGGGCGGCTCCTGGCTGGCGCTGAAGGCATTGCCGCTGTGCCTGCCCCTGGCGGGCCTGCTGAAGAACCGCATGTACACCTACCGCTGGCTCAGTCTGGTGGTGTGGCTGTATTTCATCGAGGGCGTGGTGCGCGCATGGAGCGATCCGCCGCCCGGCAACTGGCTCGCCCTGCTGGAAATCGCCCTGTGCCTGGCCATCTTTGCCGCGTGCGCGCTGCACGTGCGCCTGCGCTTTCGCAACGCGAAGGCCCTTGCGGCCGCCGCCGCTGCACCCACCGGCGCACCGCCATGAGCGCCCTGCTGGACGAGTTGCGCCATATCACCGGCGCCGCCCATGTGTTCACCGACGGCGATCTCAGCGCTTTCACCCAGGACTGGCGCAGGCGAGCGCACGGCAAGGCCCTGGCCGTGGTGCGCCCCGGCAGCACCGACGAGGTGGCCGCCATCGTGAAGACCTGCGCACGGCATCAGGCGGCCACCGGCGTGAGTCTGGTGCCGCAGGGCGGCAACACCGGGCTGGCAGTGGGCTCGGTCCCGGACAGCAGCGGTCGGCAGGTGGTGCTGAGCCTGACCCGGCTGAACGCGGTGCGCGCCATCGACGCCGACAACCTGACCATCACCGTGGAGGCAGGCTGCGTGCTGCAGAACGTGCAGGAGGCTGCCGAAGCCGCCGGCTATCTGTTCCCGCTGAGCCTGGCGGCGGAGGGCAGTTGCACCCTCGGCGGCAACCTGGGCACCAACGCCGGCGGCACCCAGGTGGTGCGCTACGGCAATGCGCGCGAGCTGTGCCTCGGCCTGGAAGTGGTCACCGCACAGGGCGAGGTCTGGCACGGCCTGTCCGGCCTGCGCAAGGACAACACCGGCTACGACCTGCGCGACCTGTTCATCGGCAGCGAAGGCACGCTGGGCATCATCACCGCGGCGACGATGAAGCTCTACCCCTTGCCGGCCGCACAGCTCACCGCGTGGGCCGCCGTTGCGTCCATGGAAGCCGCCGTGGCGCTGCTGGGACTGGCCCACCATCATCTCGGTGCGGGCTTGACGGGTTTCGAGGTCATGGGCCACTTTGCGCTGAGCCTGGTGAACAAGCACTTCCCCCAGCTCAGCGTGCCGCTCTACTCGCAGGCGCCGCCTTTTTTCGTCCTGCTGGAGGTCTCCGACCACGAATCCGAAGCCCACGCCCGCGCCCTGTTCGAGCACCTTCTTGAAAGCGCGATGGAGCAGGCACTGGTCAGCGATGCGGTGGTGGCCGAGAGCCTGAACCAGGCACGGCACCTCTGGCACCTGCGCGAAAGCATTCCGCTGGCCCAGGCAGAGGAAGGCCTCAACATCAAGCACGACATCTCGATCCCGATCTCGCGCATCCCGGCGTTCGTGGAGCAGACCGACACCTTGCTGCAGCGCGAGATCCCCGGCGTGAGACTGGTCAATTTCGGACACCTCGGTGACGGCAATCTGCACTACAACGTCCAGGCCCCCGAGGAAAGCGATGCCCGTGTCTTCCTGAGCGAGCAGGAAGACCGTGTGAACACGCTGGTCTTCGATTCGGTGGCCCGCTTCGGCGGCTCGATTTCGGCCGAGCACGGCGTCGGCAGCCTGAAGGCCGATAAGTTGCCGCGCTACAAATCCGCGGTGGCGCTGGACCTGATGGGCGCCATCAAGCGGGCGCTGGACCCGCAGAACCTCATGAATCCGGGGCGGGTGCTCCGAGGTTGAGCGACTAGAATTTTGTGCTCGCCACCGCCTGAAAAGCTTCGGGCTCCCACCACTCAACCGGTCTCCAGGCATGAACCAGCCGTCCCCGTCCCCGCACCCGCCGCGCCCGATCCGCTCGCAGTATGAAGACTTCGTGCGCCATGTGGACACGCACGGCGTGTTCAAGGCCGACCGCACGGGCACCGGCACCAAGAGCGTTTTCGGCTACCAGATGCGCTTCGACCTCAACGAGGGCTTTCCGCTGGTCACCACCAAGAAGGTTTTCCTGCGCGCCATCATCGTCGAGCTGCTGTGGTTCCTGCGCGGCGACTCCAACGTGAAATGGCTGCAGGAGCGCGGCTGCACGATCTGGGACGAGTGGGCCCGCCCGGACGGTGACCTCGGGCCGGTCTATGGGGTGCAATGGCGCAGCTGGCCCAAGCCCGATGGCGGGCACGTCGACCAGATCGCCGACGTCATCCGCACGCTCAGGACCAACCCCGATTCGCGCCGCATCATCGTGAGCGCCTGGAACGTGGCCGAGCTCGACCAGATGGCGCTGATGCCCTGCCACGCCTTCTTCCAGTTCTACGTGGCACCGGCCACCGAACCGGGCGGCAAGGGAAGACTCAGCTGCCAGCTCTACCAGCGCAGCGCCGACATCTTTCTGGGCGTGCCCTTCAACATCGCCAGCTATGCGCTGCTCACGCACATGGTGGCGCAGCAGTGCGACCTGGACGTCGGCGACTTCATCTGGACCGGCGGCGACTGCCACATCTACAGCAACCACGCCGAACAGGTGGCCCTGCAGCTCTCGCGCACGCCCCTGCCCTACCCCACGCTGCACATCAAGCGCCGGCCCGATTCGATCTTCGACTACGAGTACGAGGATTTCGAGGTGCTGGATTACCAGAGCCACCCCGCCATCAAGGCGCCGGTGGCGGTCTGAACAAAGTTCCAACGTGATCACCCGCCGGCAACTGGGCGCGCTGGTGGCGCTCACGCTGATGTGGGGCGTCAACTGGCCGATGATGAAGCTCTCGCTGCGCGAGCTCACGCCGATGTATTTCCGCGCCATCACCATGACCGGCGGCGCGCTCTGGCTCTACCTGTTCTACCGCGCGCGCGGCATCCGCATGGCCCCGCAGGGCGCGGAATGGCGCGCCGTGGCGCTGCTGGGACTGCCCAACATGCTGGGTTGGCACGTGATGTCGATCTTCGGCGTGAAGGCGCTGGCCTCGGGGCGCGCCGCGATCCTCGGGTTCACCATGCCGATCTGGACGGTGCTGATCGGCGTGGGCCTGCTGGGCGAGCGGCTGACCGGTCGTGTGGCGTTTGCGGCCAGCGCCGTGGCGTTGGCGATCGGGCTGCTGGTGTCCGACGAGTTGCGGGCGCTGGCCGGGCGCCCGGTGGGCGTGCTCTGGATGGGCGGCGCCGCGGTGAGCTGGGCCATCGGCACGCTGATGATGCGGCGCACCCGGCACACCCTGCCGGTGGAGGCGCTCACCGTGTGGATGATGATCGGCTCGGCCGCGTGCATCTGGATCATCGCCGCGGCCACCGAGCCGCTGCCGACGCTGCGTTTCACGCCGGCGATGTGGGCCAGCCTGGCCTATGGCGTGCTGATCAACTACGGTTTTGCCCAGATCATCTGGTTCGGCCTGGCGCGCAATCTGCCGCCCGCCACCAGCGCCATGAGCATCATGGCGGTGCCGATGATCGGCACCCTGAGCGCGCCCCTGATCGTGGGCGAGTGGCCGCGCTGGCAGGATGGCGTGGCCATGGTGTGCGTGATGGCCGCCATCGCCGCCGTGCTGTTGCCCCCGCGCGGCCGGGCACAATCCTGACATGCCCATCGACACCCGCCTTCACCTGATCTTTGCCCGCGCCGCCAACGGCGTGATCGGCCGAGACGGACATTTACCCTGGCACCTGCCCGAAGACCTGGCCCATTTCAAGCGCACCACGCTGGGCTGCCCGGTCATCATGGGCCGCAAGACCTGGGATTCGCTGCCGCCGAAGTTTCGCCCGCTGCCGGGCCGCCTCAACATCGTCATCACCCGCCAGAGCGAGTGGCAGGCCGCGGGCGCGCAACGCGCCGGTTCCCTGGACGAGGCACTGCGCCACTGCCCGGCCGGCGGCGACGCCTGGATCATCGGGGGGGCGGAAATCTACGCCCAGACACTGCCGCTGGCGAGCACCGCCGTGGTCACCGACATCGAGGCCTCCTTCGAAGGCGACGCCTTTGCGCCACAATTCGGCCCCGACTGGGTTGAAACCGGGCGCGAGCGCCATCTCTCGGCCACGGGACTGGCGTTCAGCTTCGTCACCTACCAGCACCACTCACCGCACGCACAGGAAATTTGACATG
>NZ_JAKJEW010000004.1:0-177196 GCF_022705245.1 Candidatus Skiveiella danica
CCTACGGGGTCGAGTCGATCTGCGAAGTGCTGCAGATCGCCCCGTCAGGCTATTGGTGCCATGCCGCCCATCAACGCAATCCGCGGCTGCGCTGCGCGCGTGCCCAACGTGACGAGACGCTGATTACTGACATCGAGCGCGTCTGACAAGCCAACAAACAGGTCTACGGTGCAGACAAAGTCTGGAAACAGATGAAGCGCGAAGGTTTTTGCATTGCCCGCTGCACGGTGGAGCGTCTGATGAAACGCCTGGTGCTGCAGGGCGCGCGCCGCGGCAAGGTGGTACGCACCACCATCAGCGACATGAAGGCACCCTGTCCGCAGGACCGGGTCAGCAGTCAGTTCAAGGCAGATCGGCCCAACCAGCTCCGGGTATCGGATTTCACCTATGTTTCGACCTGGCAAGGCTGGCTGTACGTGGTCTTTGTGATCGACGTGTACGCACGGCGCATCGTGGGCTGGCGTGTGAGCAGCCCCATGCACACGGACTTTGTCCTGAATGCCCAGGCGCTGTACGACAGACAGCCGCAACGCGATGGTGCATTTGACCCACCATTCCGACAGAGGGGCGCAATACGTCAGCATTCGATACAGCGAGCGCTTGGCAGAAGCGGGCATCGAGCCCTCGGTGGGCAGCAAGGGCGACAGTGACGACAACGCCCTGGCCGAGACGATCAACGGGCTGTACAAGGCGGAGGTGATTCACCGCCGGTCCTGGCCAAGCCGAGAATCCGTGGAACTGGCAACGCTGGCGTGGGTGTCATGGTTCAACCATCACAGGCTGCTCGGACCCATCGGATATTGATCCCTCCGGCAAAAGCTGAGGCAAACTACTATCGCCAACTCGCCATTCAGGCAGCCACAGTGGACGCCTGACTTGAACCAAACAGCCTCCATGAAACCCGGGGCAGGCCAGCGCACGTAGCGTCACATGTCAAACTCCAACGCGATCTTGCGCTTCCAAACGGGTATGTCCCTCGTATTCGCCCTGAGACATCTCCGCACTGCAACTCTGCAAACGTGCGCTTACCTTCGCTACATTGCAGGGTTAGGGAAAACATACCAAAATCTTGTCAGTTTCAAGACAGAATACGTAGTTTTACATACACGCTTGGAGTCTTTCGAATGACCGATCGCATCTGGCTGAGCAGTTACCCCGAGGGTGTGCCGGCTGACATCAATGCCGCGCAGTATCCGTCGCTGGTTGCACTGATGGAGGAAAGCTTCAAGAAGTACGCCAGCCGTACCGCCTACAGCTTCATGGGCAAGGACATCACCTATGCCCAAACAGACAGCCTGAGCCGTGCCTTTGCGGGCTACCTGCAGGGGCTGGGTCTGAGCAAGGGAGACCGTGTTGCCATCATGATGCCCAATGTGCCGCAGTACCCTGTGGCCGTGGCGGCGATCCTGCGGGCGGGCCTGGTGGTGGTCAACGTCAATCCGCTGTACACGCCACGTGAACTGGAGCACCAGCTCAAGGACTCCGGCGCCAAGGCCATCGTCATCATCGAGAACTTCGCGACCACGCTGGAGCAGTGCATCGCCCATACGCCGGTCAAGCATGTGGTGCTGTGCGCCATGGGCGACCAGCTTGGCTTGCTGAAGGGCACCCTGGTCAACCTGGCCGTGCGCAACGTCAAGAAGATGGTGCCGCCCTACAACCTGCCGGGTGCCGTTCGCTTCAATGCCGCCATCGCCCAAGGCACCAAGGCACCGTTCAAGACCCCCGCGATCAAGGGCGATGACGTGGCGGTGCTGCAATACACCGGCGGCACCACCGGGGTTTCCAAGGGCGCGGTGCTGTTGCACCGCAACGTGATCGCCAACGTCCTGCAGAGCGAGGTCTGGAACCAGCCCGTCATGAGCAAGCTCCCGAAAGGCGAGCAACCCACCGGCGTTTGCGCCATTCCGCTCTACCACATCTTTGCCTTCACGGTGGGCATGATGCTGTCGATGCGCATGGGCGGCAAGCTGGTGCTGATCCCGAATCCGCGCGATCTGCCGGCCGTGTTCAAGGAACTGGCCAAGCACACCATTCACAGCTTCCCCGCCGTGAACACGCTGTTCAACGGCATGGCCAACCACCCGGATTTCAACACCGTGGACTGGAAGCATCTCAAGGTTTCCGTGGGAGGGGGCAGCGCGGTGCAGGGCGCGGTGGCTCGGCTCTGGCTTGAAAAGACGGGCTGCCCGATCTGCGAAGGCTACGGCCTGAGCGAAACCAGTCCGTCGGCCAGCTGCAATCCCACCACCAGCACCGAGTATTCGGGCACGATAGGCGTGCCCCTGCCCAGCACCTGGTTCAAGCTGCTTGACGACGATGGCGTGGAGGTCGCCATGCCCGGGCAGCCCGGCGAGATCGCGATCAAGGGCCCCCAGGTGATGGCCGGCTACTGGCAGCGTCCTGACGAGACGGCCAAGGTCATGACGGCCGACGGCTATTTCAAGACCGGTGATGTGGGCGTCATGGACGAGCGCGGCTGGTTCAAGATCGTCGACCGGAAGAAGGACATGATCCTGGTCAGCGGTTTCAACGTCTATCCGAACGAGGTCGAAGAGGTCGTCGCAGATTGTCCTGGGGTGCTGGAGTGCGCGGCGGTGGGCATTGCCGACGACAAGTCCGGCGAGGCGGTGAAGCTGGTGGTGGTCAAGAAGGACCCCGTGCTGACGGAAGCCAAGGTGCGCGAATACTGCAAGGCCAACCTCACCGGCTACAAGCAGCCCAAGATCATCGAGTTCCGAGCGGAGTTGCCCAAGACGCCCGTCGGCAAGATCCTTCGGCGCGAGTTGCGGGACAAGAAATAAGCGGACGCCCCAACCGTCAGGCGGCAGGCCTTTCCGCCATGAGGGCGGTGATGGCGTGCGTGTCCGGGCGGTGGATGACACCGCGTTCCGTGATCAGGGCCGTCACCAGGTCGGCGGGTGTCACATCAAAGGCCGGATTGCGCACCTTGGCGCCGTGGGCGGCCCATTGGCATTCGCGAAAGCCGGTCACCTCGGCGGCCGCCCGTTCTTCGATCGGAATGGCTCCGCCGTCGGCAATCGTCAGATCGATGGTGGAAAGCGGGCAGGCCACATAGAACGGAATGCCGTGCCGGCGGGCCAGCACGGCTACCATGTAAGTGCCGATCTTGTTCGCGACGTCGCCGTTGGCGGCCACCCGGTCGGCCCCGACGATCACGGCATCCACTTCACCAAGGCTCATCAGGAAGCCCGCCATGTTGTCGGTGATCAGCGTGACCGGAATCTGTTCCTGCACCATTTCCCAGGCGGTGAGTCGCGCACCCTGCAGGAACGGGCGGGTTTCATCGGCGATCACCTGAATGCGCTTGCCGGCCTCAACAGCCGAGCGGATCACGCCCAGCGCGGTGCCGTGACCGCCTGTGGCCAACGCTCCGGCATTGCAGTGCGTCAGCACGCGGGCGCCGTCGGCCAGCAGGGCTGCGCCGTGTGCGCCCATCGCCCGGTTGATCCGGACATCCTCGGCAAGGATTTCATGGGCCAGCGCCAACAAGGCATCGGCCAATTCCGGCGGTAAGAGTTCCGCGCTCTGCCGGATCAGCGACCGCATTCTGGCCAGTGCCCAGAACAGGTTGACGGCGGTCGGCCGACTGGCGGCCAGCACTTCGAAGGCTTGCGCCATCGCGGCGCGAAACGGTTCAACGCCGGCATCGCGGTGGCGCAACGCCTCCAGCGCCACGCCGTAGGCGGCAGCGCAGCCGATGGCAGGTGCCCCGCGCACCACCATGTCCCTTATTGCCTGTGCCACGGATGCGGCCGAATCGCAAGCGACACATTCGATCTTTGCCGGAAGCACCCGCTGGTCGATCAATTCCAGTCGCTCGCTTCGCCAGCGCAGGGTTTCGACCGTTGTTTGGGCCTTGGGGTTCGTCATTGGGTTTCAGCTTCACCGTTGCGGCGACCGTAGTGCTGGAATCGCTCGATCACCTCGTCCATCTCTTCATCGCTCAGGATGACCGGTGCGCCGATCTGGCTGGCGCGCCAATACATTTCGCACAGCGATTCCACTTCGATGCTGAGCGCCAGGGCCTCATCAAGGTCTCGGCCCAATGCGATCATCCCGTGATTGGCGAGCAGGCAGGCCTTGCGTCCCTCCAATGCCACCAGGGCCCGATCCGACAGCGCCTGCGTGCCGAACAGCGCATAAGGCGCGCATCGAATGGTGCGTCCACCGGCCACGGCGATCATGTAGTGAAAAGGCGGCAGGTCGGCGCCCAGGCAGGCCAGGCTGGTGGCAAAAGGTGCATGGGTGTGGATCACGGCCTGAATTTCAGGCTGTGCCGCGAGCACATCGCGGTGCAGCCGCCATTCGCTCGATGGCCGCCCGGGCCCCAGGATCACCCCGGAAAAGTCGAGAAGGACCATGTCCTGGGGCGTAAGGTCGGCCGCTGGAACCCCAGACGGCGTGACCAGAAAGTGCTCGCCCAAGCGGACACCTGCATTGCCCGACGTGCCTCGGTTCAGGCCGAGCCCGACCAACTCACGCGAGATGTCGACCAGATGTTGACGCAATTGCGCTTCCAGCACTGCGGACCTGACTGCGGGTATGGACATTCAGGCCCTCAGAACGCGGCCGGCCACCGCATCGAGCCGCGCCAGGACGGCTAGGTCCCGGGCTGCCTCCGCCGTGATCAGTGCGTGATCCAGCGCATGCCGGCACCCGCAAGCCGCGGCGTCGGTGTCGTGTTTCAATGCGGGCGCCACCTGGCGAATCAGGCTGCGCGCCTTGTCGGCGTTGGCCAGCAGCACGTGGATGACCTGATCCACAGTCACGGCTTCATGGCCGGGATGCCAGCAGTCATAGTCGGTAACCATGGCCACGGTCGCGTAGCAGATCTCGGCCTCACGGGCCAGCTTGGCTTCGGGCATGTTGGTCATGCCGATGACATCGCATCGCCAGCTGCGGTACAGCTCCGATTCGGCCAGCGTGGAAAACTGGGGCCCCTCCATCACGAGGTAGGTGCCACCGCGCACGACGGGAATGCCCGCGGTCCGCGCGGCCAACTCCAGATGGCCGCTCAGGCGTGAGCACACCGGGTGCGCCATCGACACATGGGCCACCATGCCGGTGGTGAAAAAACTCTTTTCGCGCGCAAAGGTCCGGTCGATGAACTGGTCGACCAGCACGAAGGTGCCGGGGGCGAGCGCCTCGTGCAGCGAACCCACCGCGCTGACCGAGATGAGGTCGGTGACGCCCGCGCGCTTGAGCGCATCGATGTTGGCGCGGAAGTTGATTTCACTCGGTGGTATCCGGTGGCCGCGGCCATGGCGCGGCAGGAAGACCATCGATTGTCCGCACAGGTCACCGAACAGCAGGGCATCCGAAGGTGTGCCAAACGGCGTGTCGATGGTCACCCATCGCTTGTTGTCCAGCCCGTCGATGTCGTAGACGCCGCTGCCACCCAGAATGCCGATGACCGGCTGGTTCCCGGGCTTCACTTCAGCCACCCCCGGCGCCGGAAGTACCACATGGGCACCAGGGCGCTGGCCACCATGAGCACCAGCGCATACGGATAGCCCCAGCTCTGGGCGAGTTCCGGCATGTGCTGAAAGTTCATGCCGTAGATGCTGGCAATCAGCGTGGGTGGCAGCAGGGCAACGCTGGCCACCGAGAAGATCTTGATGATCTTGTTCTGGTTGATGTTGATGAAACCCACGGTGGCATCCATCAGGAAGTTGATCTTGTCGAACAGAAACGCGGTGTGCGAATCCAGCGAGTCGATGTCACGCAGCAACTGACGTGCATCCTCGAATTGCTCGGCATTGAGCATCTTGCTGCGCATCATGAAGCTGACCGCGCGACGCGTGTCCATCATGTTGCGCCGGATGCGGCCGTTCATGTCTTCCTGCCGCGCAATGGCGCCCAGTACCTCGCCGGCCATGGCGTCGGTCACGTCGCCGGACAGCACCAGCGTGCCGGCTTTTTCCAGCTCATCGTAGATGCCCTCCAGCGTGTCGGCTGAGTACTCGGCATCGGCGTCGAAGAGCTTCAGCAAGACTTCCTTGGCATCTTCGATCAGCCCCGGTGCGCGCCGGGCGCGCATGCGCAACAGGCGAAACACCGGAACATCCTCGTCGTGAATCGAAAACAGGACGCCTCGGCTCTTGAGCTCGGCGTTGTGCTGGTTCAGGATGAACGCCACCCGGACCTGGCGCGGCGCGTCATCGTCTGCAATCAGGAAGTCGCTGCGGATGTGCAGCTCGCCATTGTCTTCTTCGTAGAACCGCGCGGATTCCTCAATGTCCTCCGACATTGCGTCGTCAGGAATGGACAGGCCGTAATACTGTTTGATCCAGCGTTTCTCTTCGATCGTGGGCGATTCGAGATCCACCCAGATCGGCTGGAACCGGGACAGCTCCTCGAGCGATTCGATCTCTTCCTGGAACAGGCGCCCGTTGGCAAGCGTGAATATGTTGAGCATGGCTCACTCCCATGGGGTTGGCTGGGTCTGGCGAGTGGGGACTTTCGCTTTCAACCCCATGCCAGCAGGGGAGTTGAAAGCTACCGACTTGGGTAGGGTTCCATGAGGGGCTCCAGAAAACGACGCGCGATTATCGCATTGCAGCATGCGCTTGATAGCCCCGCGCTTGACCTTGCGTGGCGCAAGGGAAAGCCGGCACCGGGGGGCGGTGGATACCGAAAAATCTGATCACCGTCAACCACTTGCAGGGTTGACGGTGATTCGGGCCGCCTGCGGCATGGCGTGTGGGGTGGCCGGGATTGCTTTTCGACGTCAACGGGGGCATAGTCATTGCGAGGGAAGAATTCGATTCCCTTGGCCGTTTGAAGAAAAGGCGGCTTTTTCAACCCAGAGAGCAACAGGAGGCTCCTCATGAACTTGACGATCAGCGGTCACCATCTCGAAGTCACCCCGGCCCTGCGTACCTACGTGACCACCAAGCTTGATCGGATCACCCGGCATTTTGACCAGGTCGTTGATGTCAAAGTGCTGCTTACCGTGGAGAAGCAGAAAGAAAAGGAAAAACGACAGCGCGCCGAATGCAACATCCATGTCAAGGGTAGCGATCTCTTTGCGGAGAGTTCGCACGAGGATCTGTACGCCGCCGTTGATGAACTTGTCGACAAGCTGGACCGCCAGGTGGTCCGGCACAAGAGCAAGGTGCAGGAGCACAAGCACGATACGGCCAAGCGCCTGATGTAAGGGCACGGCCATCCCGGGAACGGGGCCGCCTGGTTCTTCAGGCGGCTTTTTTTTGGCGTGCGCGTGCCATTTCGCGGCGAGATCCCGGACATTCAGGCGTCACGGGGCGACCATAGAGGTGCGTGCATAATGCGGCTTCTTCGAACCATGAATCGACTCGCAGCCATCCTTCCCGCCTCGCAGGTCCTTGTGACTGTCGAGGCCACCAGCAAGAAGCGCGCTTTTGAGGAAGTGGGCCTGCTGTTTGAGAACCTGCATGGACTCAGTCGTGCGGTCGTGACCGACAGCCTGTTTGCACGCGAACGGCTCGGTTCCACCGGGCTCGGTCATGGCGTGGCCATTCCCCATGGACGGATCAAAGGCCTGAAAGCGCCGATGGCTGCCGTTTTCCAGCTTTCGCGGCCGATCGGATTTGACGCACCGGACGAACAGCCGGTTGCCCTGCTGATCTTCCTGCTGGTGCCAGAGGCGGCCACGCAAAAGCATCTGGAAATTCTCTCTGAAATCGCCGAGCTGCTCAGTGACAGCGCCTTGCGTGAACGGATCAAGTCCTGCGCCGACTCGGTGCAGTTGCATCACATGATTGCCGCATGGCAGTCGGCCCAGCCCGCCTGAGTCCTTGAAACCCACGGTCGTCAGTGCGGATGTCTTGTTCGAGGACCACCGGGGGACCTTGCACTGGGAATGGGTTGCCGGTCTCGGCGCCTCGGAGCGCCGCTTCGACGAGGTCGCCATCCGCGAGGCCCGCTCCGGAGCCGACCTGGTCGGGTACCTGAATTACATCCATCCGTACCGGTTGCAGATCCTGGGCGTGCGTGAGGTTGCTTACCTGACGAACGCCACCCCCGAGGACTGTGCCCGGCGCATCGCGCGCATCGTGACACTGGAGCCGCCAGTGCTGGTTCTGGCCGACGGACAGGCCGCGCCGCCCGCGCTGCTGTCCATGTGCGAGCGAGCGCAACTGCCGATGTTCTCGACCCGCGAGTCGTCGGCTTTCGTCATTGACGTCCTGCGCGCCTACCTGTCCAAACATTTCGCCGATCGCACCAGCATGCATGGCGTGTTCATGGACATTCTCGGACTCGGCGTGATGATCACGGGCGAGTCGGGCCTGGGCAAGAGCGAACTGGGTCTTGAACTGATTTCACGAGGCAATGGCCTGGTGGCCGATGACGCGGTGGACTTGTATCGTATCAACCAGACCACGATCGAAGGACGCTGCCCGGAGTTGCTGCAGAACCTGCTGGAAGTCCGCGGCATCGGCCTGCTGGACATTCGCGCCATTTTTGGTGAGACCGCGGTGCGGCGCAAGATGCGCCTCAAGCTCATCGTGCATCTGGTGCGGCGCGAGACGATGGAGCGGGAGTATGAGCGGCTTCCGTACGAACCCCTGACCCAGGACGTGCTGGGCGTGCCGGTGCGCAAGGTGGTGATACAGGTTGTGGCAGGACGAAACATCGCCGTGCTGGTGGAGGCGGCGGTTCGCAGCGCCATCCTTCAGCTGCGTGGCATTGATACCTATCAGGAGTTCGTCGAGCGTCACCGCCGAGCGATGGAAAAGGGCCACGGCCATTGAAATTGCTACGCTTTTGCTAGCTTCATATGACAATCTGGCGCTGGGAAGGCGCCATTTTTTCGTCTTTTTTGGGTTTTGAAAGGCTTCGGGCGCCTCACTTCGTCCGGTGCGTGCAGTTGGCACGCGTGCAATGGGCGTACAGGCTCAGCGCATGGTCGGCGATGACGAAGCCTTTGGTGGTGGCCACATCGTTCTGGCGTTTTTCGATCTCGGCATCGTAGAACTCCTCGACCCTGCCACAGTCCAGGCAGACCAGATGGTCATGGTGCTGCCCTTCGTTGAGTTCGTAGACGGCTTTGCCCGATTCAAAATGGCTGCGGCTGAGAATGCCGGCCTGTTCGAACTGGGTCAGCACGCGGTACACCGTGGCCAGGCCAATGTCGGAGCGTTCCTCCAGAAGAACCCGGAACACGTTTTCGGCCGTCATGTGGCGCTGGCCGCCTTGCTGGAAGATCTCCAGGATCTTCAGGCGCGGCAGAGTGGCCTTGAGCCCGGTGCTCTTGAGTTCGTCAATGTTGGCCATAGGGTGTTTTCTCCGTCGCACGGATGGCTGTCCGGCCGGAACCCAGCCGCTACAATGAGGCGATCATATCGTTTGCTTCATGCCCATGCCTGCCATGTTCCGTTACGGCGTCCGTCGCACCTTCACCCTGGCCACAGTAGCCGGGATGGCTGCTGCCTTGCTGGCCGGGTGCGGCTATCTGGACGGCGCGCGCAAGCTGGTCGACCCCTACAAGAATGACGTGGTTCAGGGCAATTTTGTATCGCGCGAGCAGGTCGAATTCCTCAAGCCGGGCATGACCCGCCAGCAGGTGCGCGACGTCCTGGGCACGCCGCTGATCGCCAGTGTGTTTCATGCCGATCGTTGGGACTACGTTTTCACGCTGGAGCGGCGCGGCACCGAGACGCAGAAATACCGCTTGACGGTCTATTTCAATGGGGACGTCATGGACCGGGTCACCGGCGACACCATGCCGACCGAAGCCGAGTTTGTTGCCCGTTTCGATGCCGTGAAGAGTTCGCGCAAGATCCCTTTGCTGGAAGCGTCCGAGGAGGATCTGGGCAAGTACCCGGTGCCCGCCGCTGCCCTGGCGGCGCCGCCAGGCGGCATCACGCCGGGGACCTATCCCCCGCTGGAATAACCTGCGCTGACCCGAACAGGGCCTGTGACCATGACCCCGAACGCCCATCATCAAGTGGCTGTGGCCGGCGCCTCCGGGCGCATGGGTCACATGCTCATCGAGGCCATCGTCGCGTCCGGTGACTGCGAATTGGCCGGCGCCCTGGACATCGCGTCCAGCCCCGCCATCGGCCAGCTGGCCAGCGGTTTTATGGGTGCGACTTCGGGCCCGGTGATCACCGCCGATCTGGCGGCCGGGCTGGCGAATGCCCAGGTGCTGATCGATTTCACGCGACCGGAAGGCACGCTGGCGCACCTGCAGGTCTGTCGCGCGCTGGGTGTGAATCTGGTCATTGGTACCACTGGCTTCACCGAGGCGCAGAAGGCCGAAATCGCTGATGCCGCCCGCGAGATCGCCATTGTCATGGCGCCCAACATGAGTGTGGGCGTGAACGTGACCCTGAAGCTGCTGGAGATGGCCGCCAAGGCGCTGTCCACCGGCTACGACATCGAGATTATCGAAGCCCACCATCGCCACAAGGTGGATGCGCCCTCGGGCACGGCGTTGAAGATGGGCGAGGTGATCGCCGGCGCACTGGGCCGCGACCTGAAAGACTGTGCCGTGTATGCCCGTGAAGGTGTCACCGGCGAGCGCGATCCTTCGTCGATCGGTTTTGCGACCATCCGCGGCGGGGACATCGTCGGCGACCATACCGTGCTGTTCGCAGGCACCGGCGAGCGTATCGAGATCTCGCACAAGTCATCAAGCCGTGCCACCTACGCCCAGGGGAGCCTGCGTGCGGTCCGGTTTCTGGCGGGCCGCAAGAAGGGTCTGTACGACATGGCCGACGTGCTGGGGTTGAAGTGAGCTACTTTCAGCTGATCGCGCAGGGCGATGCGGTCAGCCGGCTGGTGGCGCTGTTGCTGCTGGGCATGTCGGTGGCCAGCTGGGTCGTGATCCTCTGGAAGGTCTGGTTGTTGCCGCGGGCCCGCACAGATGTCGCGCGCAGCGTTGCCGCGTTCTGGCAATCGGCGTCGCTGGCCGATGCGCGGCAGCGCTTGTCCCCATTTGACCGGGAGGCGCTGGTCCTGCCGCTGATCGCGGCCACGCGGGCGGAGGCGTCCGGGACGCTGGCTGCTGCGGGTGACAGGGCCCAGCAACTGACCCGAGTGTTGCGGGATGCCCTTCATGTTGCTGTGAACAAGCTGCAATATGGCCAGGTGCTGTTGGCAACGGTGGGTTCGACTGCGCCCTTCGTGGGATTGCTAGGGACGGTCTGGGGCATTTATCACGCACTCACCAGTATCGCGAGCGCCGGGCAGATCACGATCGACAGAGTGGCCGGCCCGGTCGGCGAAGCGCTGATCATGACCGCCGCTGGCCTGGCCGTGGCGATTCCGGCGGTGCTGGCCTACAACATCTTCGGACGGCAGATCGGCCGTATCGAAGCCGAACTTGAAGGTTTTGCGCGCGACCTGCGTGAACTGCTGGCCAATCACGACGGAGTGGCCAGATGAACGGCAACGGGCTTCCTGGATTGCAGCGCGATCGTGAGATGCGGCGCTCGCCGCGGATGGGGCGCCCTGCCGCAGGCGGGCATCGTCATGGCGTTCGGACGGCTTGAGCGTCGCGAAGGGCCGCAGCCCTTCAGCGACATCAATGTCACCCCTCTGGTGGACGTGATGCTGGTGCTGGTGGTGATCTTCATCATCACCGCACCCCTTATGGCCAGCTCCATCCGGCTGGACCTGCCCCGAGCCGAGAACGCGCAGCCCGGAGACGCGCCCGCGTTTGTCTCTGTGGTGGTGGACAAGGCCGGCCAATCCTACCTGGACGACCAGCCGCTCACACCCGATGAGTTGGGCGCCCGTCTGGCCCAGCTGGCCAGCCGGCGCGCCGATACCGAGGTCCAGTTGCGCGCGGACGAGGGCGTGCCTTATGGCCGCGTGGTCGAGGTGATCGGTCTGGCGCAGAAGGCCGGCCTGTCCCGGATCGGCTTTGTTGCCGATCCGCTGAAAGCCACACCCGCCAAACGATAGGTGCCTTGGGCGCGGGGCTGCGCCCCGAACGCCTAAAATCGTCGGCAGTAGCCAACCCACCGCCGTCCGACGGCGGCGTTCATGATTGTTCCCATGCAAGACAAGTACAACCACACCGAGGTGGAGCGCGCCGCGCACAGCCACTGGATTGCCCGTGATGCCTACCGCGTGACCGAGGATGCGGGCAAGAAGAAGTTCTACGCCTGTTCCATGCTGCCCTATCCGAGCGGCAAGCTGCACATGGGCCATGTGCGCAATTACACGATCAACGACATGCTGACGCGCCATCTGCGCATGAACGGCTTCAACGTGCTGATGCCCATGGGTTGGGATGCCTTCGGCCTGCCGGCGGAAAACGCAGCGCTGAAGAACGGCGTGCCGCCCGCGAAGTGGACCTACGAGAACATCGCCTACATGAAGCAGCAGATGCAGGCGATGGGGTTGGCCATCGACTGGAGCCGCGAGGTGGCCACCTGCGACCCCAGCTACTACAAGTGGAACCAGTGGCTGTTCCTGAAGATGCTGGAAAAAGGCATTGCCTACCGCAAGACCCAGGTCGTCAACTGGGATCCGGTGGACCAGACGGTGCTGGCCAACGAGCAGGTTATCGACGGCAAAGGCTGGCGCACCGGCGCTGTGGTGGAAAAGCGGGAGATTCCCGGCTATTACCTCAAGATCACCGACTACGCCGAAGAACTGCTGGAGCATGTCAAGACCGGACTGCCGGGTTGGCCGGAACGCGTCAAGCTGATGCAGGAAAACTGGATCGGAAAGTCCGAGGGCGTGCGGTTCGCGTTCACCCACGACATCAAGGATGGCTCGGGCGGCCTGATCGGCGACGGGCGCATGTACGTCTTCACCACGCGCGCCGACACCATCATGGGTGTCACCTTCTGCGCCGTGGCGCCGGAGCATCCTCTCGCAGTGCACGCCGCGAAAACCAATGCCGAACTGGCAGCGTTCATTGAGGAATGCCGCAATGGCGGCACCACCGAAGCCGAACTCGCCACCCAGGAGAAGAAGGGCATGGCCACCGGCCTGCAGGTGACCCATCCGCTCACCGGAAAGCCGATCGATCTCTGGGTGGGCAACTACGTGCTGATGAGCTACGGCGACGGCGCAGTGATGGGCGTGCCGGCGCACGACGAGCGCGACTTCGCTTTCGCCCTCAAGTACGGCCTGCGCATCGTGCAGGTGGTGCATGTGGATGGCCTGCACTACGACTACCACCAGTGGCAGGACTGGTATGCCGACAAGCAGCGCGGCATCACGATCAACTCCGACGTTTTCAGCGGCATGCCCTACCAGGAGGCGGTGCATGCGGTGGCCCATGCGCTGGCGCGCGAAGGCCTGGGCGAGCGCAAGACCACCTGGCGTCTGCGCGACTGGGGGGTGAGCCGCCAGCGCTACTGGGGCACGCCGATCCCGATCATCCATTGCCACGATCATGGCGCGGTGCCGGTGCCCGAGAAAGACCTGCCGGTCGTGCTGCCCCAGGACTGCATCCCCGATGGTTCGGGCAACCCGCTGCACAAGCATGAAGGCTTCCATGCCGGCGTGACCTGTCCGGTCTGCGGCAAGCCGGCACGGCGCGAGACCGACACCATGGACACCTTCGTCGACAGTTCCTGGTATTTCATGCGCTACTGTGACCCCGCCAATGACCAGGCGATGGTCGCCGAGGGCGCCGACTACTGGATGCCGATGGACCAGTACATCGGTGGCATCGAGCACGCCATCCTGCACCTGCTGTATGCGCGCTTCTGGACCAAGGTTATGCGCGACCTGGGCCTGGTGAAGGTGGACGAGCCCTTCACCAAACTGTTGACGCAGGGCATGGTGCTGAACCACATTTACTCGCGCAAGGGCGAGAAGGGCGGCATCGAATACTTCTGGCCGAACGAAGTGGAAGACGTCCATGACGACAGCGGCAAGATCACCGGCGCCCGGCTGAAGCAGGCCAAGGGCGACCTGCCTGCCGGCACCCCCATCACCTATGAAGGGGTGGGCACGATGAGCAAGTCCAAGAACAACGGGGTCGACCCGCAGGACCTGATCGAGAAGTACGGCGCCGACACGGCGCGCCTGTACACCATGTTCACCGCGCCCCCGGAAGCCACGCTGGAGTGGAACGACGCAGCCGTAGAGGGCAGCTACCGCTTCCTGCGCCGGGTGTGGAACTTCGGCGTCAAGTTGGAAGCTACAGAAAATGTAGCTAAATACAACCATTCGACGCTGGGAAGTGGCAAAAAGATCGTTGAATTCGGCAAGAATGCGAAGGCCTTGCGGCTGGAGATCCACACGGTGCTCAAGCAGGTGGACTACGACTACCAGCGCATGCAGTACAACACCGTGGTCTCGGGCGCGATGAAGATGATCAATGCGCTGGAAGACTTCAGGTCCGATGGCTCCGAAGGGGACGCTGTGGCTACGGCCGAGGGCTTTGGCATCCTGCTGCGCGGCCTGTACCCGGCCACCCCGCACGTCACCCATGCGCTCTGGCAGGCCCTGGGCTACGCCGGCGTACACGGCGAACTGCTTGATGCGCCCTGGCCCCGGGTCGACGAGGCGGCCCTCGTCCAGGACGAGATCGAGCTCATGCTGCAGGTCAATGGCAAGCTGCGCGGCTCCATCCGAGTGCCGGCGAAGGCGTCGAAGGAGGAGATCGAGGCGGTTGCGCTGTCCAGTGAAGCCTTCCTCAATCAGGCCACCCAGGGCGCCATCAAGCGTGTCATCCTGGTGCCGGGGCGCCTGGTCAATGTGGTGGTCTGAGGTGAAACAGTCCGCTGCCGGCCTCCTGGGCGGTGCGGGTGACCGGCATGCCCTGCTCGCGTGGTCGCGCCGTGGCGTGCTGGCTGCCGGGGCCGTGCTGACGCTGGGTGCCTGCGGCTTCAAGCTGCGCCAGGCTCCCAATTTCGCCTTCAGGACCATCTATATCAACCCGGGCGCCGCCGCTTCGCTGGCCAACGAACTGCGGCGCAGCATCGCGACGTCCGACAAGGTGCAGGTGCTCATGGAACCGCGCGAGATGGCCGGAGCAGATGTGGTGCTGGAGCTGCTGTCGAGCCTGCAGGAGAAGGTCGTGGTGGCCCAGAACTCGAGCGGACAGGTGCAGGAGTTCACGCTGCGCATGACGGTTCGATTCAACCTGCGCACGCCGGCGGGAAAGTTGTTGATCGCGGACGCGGAGCTGCTGCAACAGCGCGACGTCAGCTACAGCGAAAGCGCCGCCCTGGGCAAGGAGGCGGAGGAGTCATTGTTGTTTCGCAGCATGCAGTCTGAACTTGTGCAGCAGATCATGCTGCGACTGGCGGCGGTGAGGGAATTATGAGAACTTGTAGGACAGACCGCAGCGACGCGCAGCGCGCCAGCTCTGTCCCCAACCGATCAGGGGACTGCCGCACCACGCGCCGCCCCATCGTTGGGTTTCTTTGAATCGCCATGCAACTTGCTGCTGCCCAGCTCCCCGCCCATGTCCAAAAAGGCCTGCGTTCGCTTTACACCTTGCATGGTGATGAGCCCCTGCTGATCCAGGAGGCCGGGGATGCCCTTCGCGCGGCTGGGCGAGCCCAGGGCTTCACCGAGCGCACCGTGCATACCGTGGCCGGAGCGCATTTCGACTGGAGCGAGGTGCTGGCGGCCGGCGGCTCGCTGAGCTTGTTCGCCGAGCGGCAGATTGTCGAAATCCGCATCCTGTCCGGCAAGCCGGGCAAGGACGGCAGCGTGGCCATCCAGCAACTGGCTGAGAGTGCGCGCGATAATGACAGCACGCTGCTGCTGTTCGTCCTGCCCCGGCTGGACAAAGCCACCCGCACAAGCGCCTGGTTCGTCGCCCTGGAAAACGCGGGTGTGACGATCTCGATCGACCCGGTGGAGCGCGCGGCGCTGCCCCATTGGATCGCGCAGCGTCTGCAGCGGCAGCGCCAGAGGGTGACGTCCGGCGAAGAGGGCCAGCGCACGCTGCAGTTCTTTGCGGACCGCGTGGAGGGCAACCTGCTGGCGGCACATCAGGAAGTCCAGAAACTGGCGCTGCTATACCCTGAGGGCGAGCTCAGCTTCGAACAGGTGGAGAATGCCGTACTGAACGTGGCCCGCTACGACGTTTTCAAGCTGTCGGAGGCTGTGCTGGGTGGGCAGATCGCGCGCGCGCAACGCATGCTTGACGGCCTGCGGGCCGAGGGTGAGGCCGAAGTGCTGGTTCATTTCACGCTGGCCGAGGACATCCGCGCGCTCAAGCGCGTGAAGGACGCCATGAACGCCGGCCGACCGCTGCCTCTGGCCCTGCGCGAGGAGCGGGTCTGGGGCCCGCGGGAACGCCTGTTCGAGCGCGTGCTGCCACGCCTGAGCGATCGCCAGATGGCGCAGTGGCTGCAGGATGCCCATGTGGTGGACGGCATCGTCAAAGGCCTCAAACAGCCCGACTGGCCGGCCAGCGGCTGGCAGGCGCTGCACCGGCTGGCACTGGATGTGTGCCGGGCATGCATGACCGGCCCGGCTGCCCGCGTGGGCAGCCCAAGCGCCGCGACAGCTGTTGTCCGGCCGGGGCGGCAGCCTTCCGCATAGCGACCGCGAGCGGAGTTTCCTCCGCCGACCTGTGGCCTCGTCCAGGGGCGGGATTTCCGAAGAATACGAGGTGGTGTCTCGTTGATGCTTGTCAACGAACTTTGAATCCCTGCGTATCAGAATGATTTCCAGAGCGTGAATTTCTCTTACGAGGATGCAACAGGAGGTCAGTCCATGAAAACGTCAACGCTTCATCGGGTTGCTGCGGTATTCGCGGGTGGTTTGCTGGTCTTTTCGGTATCGGCGATGGCATCGCCAAAGGGCGCCAAAGCCATCTTTGACAGTGGTAATGGCGGCACCATTGGCATGTCCGCCGAGGCACCTCGTGCTCCGGCAGCGACGGTTGATGCTTCGGTCCGAACGGAACGCCCCGAGCGTTATGTTGGCATCTCCTACCAGATCCTGGCGATTGGTCCCGATGGACAGATGAAGGCTGTTCCCAAAAGCCGGGTCTTCAGCTCCGGCGAACGTATCAGGATTATTGCCAGTACCAATCGACCCGGCTATCTTACGGTTGCCAACATTGGAACATCCGGGAGGATGAACATTCTTTTTGGCGAATATGTCGATGCCCGGCGGCTGACCCAGATTCCGGCCAGCGGCACGCTGAGATTCGACGCCATTGCGGGAACCGAGCGCATCCTTCTCATGTTGTCCAATGAGCCCATTCCTTTCGGCGGCTCTGGTGCCGGCACACAGCAGGTGATGGCCCCTGCCCCTGGTCCAGCGTCGCCCCCACCGGTGCCCGCCTATTCCGAGCCCGTTGCGCCGCCGGCCTACTCGCAGCCCGTTGCGCCGCAACCGCCGGTCGGTGCCGGGCCCGGCATGGAGAACCTCGCGATGTTGCCGCCGCCTGGTATGAAAACAGCTTCGCCCGACTCGGCAATGGTCGCTTCACTGAACGGAGCCAAGAGCCTGAAGGCCAAAGGCGCCAAGGACTTGATGGTCGAGGATCAGTTGGAGAGTTCCTACGCTGTGCTTTCTTCTAACCAAGGCTACAGAGCGGTGGCCGGTGGTGCCAAGGATCTGGTTGTGGAGACCACACCGGAAGGCATGAACTACGGGGTGCTACCTGTTGGCGCCATCACGGGTGGTGGCATTCTGACGCTTGAGATCAATCTGCGTCACCGCTGACCCATCAGAAAGTAAGAGGTTGCCATGAGAGTCTCAACTCATCGAAGAATTGCGCTGGCACTGGTACCGGCGCTGCTGCTTGCCTGTGCACAGTTGCCGAAAGAAGGAACGGCGCTTACCACTGATCAACGGGCCGAGGCGCAGAAGACCTGTGTGGCTCAATACACGGCCGCCGGCGCCGTGGGTGGCGCGCTACTGGGCATGCTGATCTCCGGAGGTAACAATCGCGTTCAGGGGGCGCTGATCGGCGGGGCTGCCGGTGGCGCACTGGCGTACAGCATCGCGTGGGGCAAGTGTCTCCAGCTTTACTCGGACGTCAACAGTTTTCCGGTGGCGGATGCTCGGCAGACTGCGACCACGATTGGCTACGACCCGCGTCAAGGCAATCTGGTGCGCATTGAGCGCTTCACTGTCACGCCAGCCCAAGTGGCTCCCGGGGGAACACTGAATCTTGCAGGTTCCTATTACGTCATGTCACCCGACGGCCAGCGTGATGTCAAGGTTGTGGAGACCCGGACGGTTCATTTTTACGACCCACAGGAGCGCGCTTGGAAGGAACTGGGCTCCGAGGAGTCGTCTGTCACCGCTGCCCAGGGAACGCGGCGTTCCGACGGGCGGACGGGGATGCCGCAGGAGGTGGCGGAAGGGCGCTACCGCATCACGTTCAAGGTTGCCGCTCTTGGGCGGGAAGACAAGGCTTCCCAGGAAATTGTGATTCGCAAGTCCTGATTTGCATCGCCTGGGGCTAAGGGGAGTTTTTATGCGTGAATACTCTTCCTTGACTTGGCTGGCGCCGTCGTGGGTTCAGATCGCGCGTCAGATGTGTGTGGCGGTGGCTTTGTTGACGTCGCTGCCGGTTTGGGCCCAGGACGCTCAGGCGCCGGTCACCGCGCAACATTTGGCGGCCATCAACCAGGCGTTCTCCCGAAACGGAATTCTCACAGGTCGGGTGGAAAGCGACGCGTATGGTCGCGTGACCCTCAAGGGGGAGTACGCTGACGAGGTTGAGGTTGACCGGGCCTTTTCACTGGCGCAAGTGGTGGTTGGCGCTCGGTGGGTGTCACCTGTGACCCCCGAAAGCATACGCGTGAAGGCGTGGGAACGGCGGTTGGGCAGCTTGTTTGCGCGGTCCAGCGTTTTGCAGCCACCGATCCGGGGCGACGCGCCCCCTGGGCCCATACGCAATCGCTACGCGCTGGTCGTGGGCGTGGGGCAGTTTCTACATGGTATCCAGCCGCTTGAGTTCGCGGCGCGCGACGCCATGAATTTCTACCAGTTCCTGACGGATCCGAGAAGAGGGCAGTTCCCGCCGGGCAACGTGACATTCCTGACCGATGGAAACGCGACTCGCTCGAACGTAGGGACGGCACTTGAGAGACTTCAGCGCGTGGCTGGGGAAGATGATCTGGTGGTGGTCTACATGAGCAGTCATGGAAGCCCGCCCGACAAGCGTGGTGCCGTCAATATCGTCACGCACGACACTGAGGTGAAGCCGCGAGAACGGATCTGGCACACCTCCATCAACGAGGAGATGTTGCGCCAGTTCGTCGATGGCAATCGGGCCAAACGCCTCGTCATGGTGCTGGATACCTGTTACAGCAACGGGGCGTATCGAGCTGTTCCGGGCTTTCTTCCACCTGGAGGGAAATCACTCGGTGCCGGCGACAGCGAGGGCTATGGCATCAGCCGGGACTATGGGCGCCGCGTGCTGGGCGCCAAGGACTTGGTACTTGAGCCTGAGGCTCCAAGCCGTAGCGCCGCAAAGTCTGTGGGCGGTGAAGCGGTCGAGCCGTGGGGGCGGGTATTGATCGGTGCCAGTGACTCCGGTGAGCAGTCATGGGAATCCGACCGCCTGCGCAGCAGCATTTTCTCGTACTACCTGGTGGATGGTTTGAACCGCTACAACGGCTCCCTTCAGCAGGCCTTCAATTACGCCAAGCCGAGGGTGGCGAGTCACGTCAAACAGGAAAAAGGTGCAGACATTGACCAGCATCCGCAGGCCATGGCCACCGTCCCGGACTGGGACATGCCCTTGACCCGTAGTAACCGATAGGTCGACGAAATCGACAGAAAGGGATTTGCCATGCGCTATTCGAACACTAACATTGCGTCGTTTGCCGTCTTCCTGTCGACCATTCTGGTTGCCGCCGGGTGTGACCGGTTCCAGCCGGCGCCGGTCGCCGCACCGACCGTTGCCGTGGTCCCTGCGCCATCAGCCGCGCCAGCACCCGCCACTGCAACTGCTCCGACGCCAGCGCCGGCCGCTGCCAAGGGGGAACCCAGTCTTGACGTTCAGGCTCACGTCAAGCAAGCCTTCAGCTACATCAGCAATGCAAAGAATGCCCGGGAGGCCTATATCCGCGAAGAGAGCATCGAAAACGCCGTGAAGGAGTTTTCGATGGCGATTCAGAAGGATCCCGGCTACGCGGAGGCCTACTCCAATCGGGCGGCCGCCTACATGCTTCAGCGAAAGTTCAACAAGGCCGAAGAAGACCTTCGCAAGGCGAAGGAACTCAGTCCGGACAGCCCGTCCATTCGCTACAACTACGCAAGCCTTCACTCCTTGCGGGGCAACGTTGACCTTGCGCTCGATGAGATCGACGCCGCGCTCGCCAAGGGGTTTTCCGACTACGACGCATTGAGGCGTGATCCCGACCTGGAAAACCTGCGACGCAGCCCTGAGTTCCGCAAGGTGCTCGAAAAACACAAGGTCTTCATCGTTCGCTGATGGTCCCTTCGGTCGCCGCGGCAGGTGCCAGGTGTCAACAGGCTTTGCGCCAACGGAGTGACGAACACCCCAGGATGCCCTAGCCGATTGAACCAGCATGGAACGAGCGCGGCGAAGGCTCAGGAGATCCGCGCACGCGAAACGTTGGTATGGGGGGTCGATTTCAGTGACTGTTATTGGGGGATTGCGATGTTTGCGACCTTGATCCGACGGCTGGTTTGGTGGCTACTCGCCCTTTTGCTCCTGCCTTCTTCGGGTTGGGCGTGGACGGAGGGGTTGCAGGAGGCTGTCAACGCCGTGGCCGCCGGAACGGCAACGCCGACCCAGCAAATGACGGTGTTCGTGAACAACACGGAAGTCAACTTGATGGCCCAGAAGGGCATGGTCAATCTGGATGCCTACAAAACCGTACAGCAACAGTTCAACGACCTGAACCAGAAGTTCGTCAAGCAGGCTTTCGATGGCTCTGGTTTTGACCCGCACGCCAGCGAACTGAAGTTGAACCCCGGTACGGACACCGACATCAACGTCAAGCCGAGCAGTGGTGCGAATACGAAAATCAAGCTGGAGGACATCACGAAGGCTGAGGACAAATACCAGAAAGCCATCAAGGAGTATTTCCACAATCAACCGGGTATAGACAAGTCAAAGGTGCCGACAGGCCATGTTGACACCAATACCGACTTCATGCCCCACCCTGAGCATGTGGATCCATCTGAGTTCAAGAAAATCTCAGGCCATATCAACGACAACCATGGCACGATGTACAAGGATCCCAAGGCGGCTTCCGCGCAGGCGAAGCTGGGGGACAAGGCGGCCAAGCTCACTGTGGAAGAGGCGGGGGCGTTTAGTTCGGAAGTGAAAGAACTTGCCAACGCGAAGATGGCTGCTGCTGACAAAGCGCGCAAAGAAGCGGCAGCTATACGGTCGGCGAATCCAGGAGAGGCGGCGCGCCTGGAAGCCATGGCCTCCAATTACGAATACCAGGCCGCCAAGTACCACGCGCGCCTGACGGACGTCAACAACCAGCTGCGGGGTCAATATGGCTTGACCAACAAGGCTGGCGCCATGGATGACGTCAGCCGGGCTATTGCAAATATCGGCCGCAATCCGTATAGCTCCGCCGAGGTCAATATGGTCCGGAGCCTGCACGCAAAAGCGCTGCAGAACTCAGCCGACAACATGATCGGCAGCATGCTGGAGATTGCCAAAAAGAATCCCGGGAGCTTGCCGCAGATCCGGCAGATCATCGCCGCCGAGTCGAAAGCACTCTCGGCAGCGGGCGCCGCCAAGGCAGCGACCAGACTGCAAGATGCTGTCCAGCAGATCGAAGCGGCAGCGAAATGGGCCGCCTTCAAGGAGGCGGCGAAAGATCTCTCGGGCTTTAACGCGACGACCAAGTTTTCGGCAGTTATGACCGCCGGAGGTGCCATATTGATCGGTTACCAAGGCGTTCAGATCGCGCTCACCGAAGTCAAGGCAGACGATACGTTTTTGGACTTCCTCAAGAACGTCTATATCCACGCAGGCTGGGAGGGTACGGGGCTTGGCCCGGCGTTTGAAGGTGCGCAAAAGGAGGAAATCGACAAGTATATGAAGGAGATCATGGCCGGTCGGGATCCATCGATGTTCAAGCACATTACCTTCACCATTCTCAAGACGGGTGTCTACATGGGTCAGGAGGCGATCATTGGCATCCTCACGCTGCCAAGCACCATTTGGGAGGCATTCACCCAGGAAAAAGAAATGGAAGCCTATGCTGCGATGCAGAACGAGCTGGCGAAGGTGATGCGGCAGATGATCCTGGATCGCAGGGCGTTCGACGACTTGATGACCCGCATGCGCAAGCTGGGCCTGCACGACGAAGATGCGAAGTTCTTCCTTGACTGTATGTGCCGCAGTTGTGGCGGCAGCCTTGGCGGACTCTACAACCCCTCGTTCAAGGGCGAATACGGGCATGGTCCCTGCCAGTGCAACGGCCCGTTGACGATCTGGAAGACGCCACTGCCGGTGGGGGACAAGAAAGTCGAATACGCATGCTTCAACTCGGTGACCAAGATGCGCTACGACCAGGCGCAGGACATCTTTGACAAGTGGCACCAGCAGGCCCTGAAGGAGAACGCCCAGTCAGTGGCGCCGGCGCTGGCTGAGATCAAGCAGGAGATCGTCAAGGGCAACCTCGAAAACGACGAGGAACTGGTGCGGCGCGTGGCGGATCAGTTTGCTGCCATCCAACCGCTGCTCCTGCCCGATGACGCCGACTGGGTCAAGGCCATGATCGGTCCGCATCTGGTCAATCACGCCTACAAGCAGGCCGAGAAAGGCAACCTGCCACGCGCGGTCGAGAACATGGACAAGGCGATTGACAAGGTCGGCATTCGGGGCGCTCAGAACGAGGCCAACTCCAAGCAGCAGCGGGAGCAATACAAGGCTTGGGATCCGGTCTGGAAGCAGGCCAAGGAAAAGCGGCTTGCGCCGATCGATGCCATGCTGGGCAAGCGACAGATCGATCAGGCGCGGGGCCACCTGGAGGTGCTGGAATACCAGATGATCAAGGATCCGACGCGACCGCTGCCGCCTGCGATCAAGGATCCGGACTTCCTGCGTCTGAAGACGCGGCTAGACGAGTTGCAGAAGGCCTACAACGAGGCGCTGGCGACGACGATGAAGACCTCGTCCGACCTGCAGAAGGCCAAGGACATGCGGGCGGCCATTCCGGTGCTCGAGCGCATGCTCAACGACTGGGAACACCGCGCAGAGACCGCCGACGGGCTCCGGCGGCAGATCGCCTATGACCGCGAGCAGGTGGCGAAGGCCGATGATCTTCGCAAGCGCGGCCAGGATGCCGAGGGACAGGGCAATCTGGCGCTGGCGATCGAGCAATACACAGCCAGTCTGGATATCCAGAGGGACGAGGGCCTGCAGGCGCATGTGGCGCGTCTCAAAGGGACGCAGGCTGACCAGCAGGCGCGCAAAGTTCAAGCCAGGCAGCTTCGGGACCAGGCGCAGGCGTTGCAGCAGCAAGGGCGTATTGCCGAGGCCATTGCTGGGTACAAACAAAGCTTGGCAATATGGCCTGACCCGGAACTTCAGACCTTCGTCACCCAGCTTGAAAAGGGCTTGGCCGACCAGCAGGCACGTAAGGCGCAAGCGAAGCAGTTGCGCGACCAGGCGCAGGCGCAGCAGCAACAGGGCCGCATTGCCGAGGCGATTGGCGGGTACAAGCAGAGCCTTGTTTTGTGGCCTGATCCCGAGCTGCAAGCGTTCGTGACACAGCTGGAAAAAGGGTTGGCTGACCAGCAGGCGCGTAAGGCGCAGGCCAGACAGTTGCGCGACCAGGCGCAGGCGCTGCAGCAGCAAGGGCGCATCGCCGAAGCCATTGCCGGCTACAGACAAAGTCTGGGCCTTTGGCCCGATCCTGAACTGGAAGACTTCGTTCGCAAGCTGGAGGCGGGCTTGGCACAGACCAAACCCTTGCCAGTGCCTGCCCCCGCCACTCAGGCGCCCATGCCGGCGGCTGTTGTGCCGACGGTCAACCCGGTGGGTGTCTGGCGCCACGAACCTTCGGCGAACTGGACCATCCGGCGCTTGCCGAACGGGCAGTACTTTGCTGAGGAAACCGGATTGGGCTACGCCAGCGGGCCCGGAGTCTGGACACCTTCCGGTTCTTTCCGGATTGACTATGTGACCCGCGACGGGGCCATCAAGGGCATCTATGAAGTGATATTTGACCCGGCGGGCCATCAGGCCGCAGGAACGGTCCGCGAACTCAACGGTCCGCAGCGCAGCGGCAGAACAAACTGGACCCGCATTTCCGGTACTGAGCCGACGTCAGCGCCGGTCGCTCCAGTTGCCACTGCACCAGCGCCGGCCGTCCAGACCATCGGCAATATCGCTGGTGTCAGCAATGGGCCCACCAAGCCCAGCACTTTCACGCTCGATGAGCCACGGGTACTGACGCTGCTGCAAACCTACCACTGGAACAACGCCAGAGGCGCAGCGCCTGGAACGATCGGGCTTCGTGATGCCGCAGGGCGGACTTACGGGCCGTGGCGAGCCGACGGCACGCCGGGCCAGGGCGGTGTGCCCAATGCCTACTGGAACACTCGACCGGGGGTGACACTGGCGCCCGGCACCTACACCGTGATCGATTCCGATCCGTCCACCTGGGCACAGAATGCGGGCACCGGCGGGGCGGGGCATATCCGCGTGGAAACAGGGTCGGTGTCCGCTACGGGTTCGGCGCCGCCAGCGCCCAGGCCTGCGGCGCCTGTTGCGGTGACATCGGCCCAGCCGGCTTCCCAGCCACCGGTGCCGAGCCCAACACAAACGGGTGTTGTGGCGAATTTCCCGGTCGTTGGGCGCTGGAAGACGGAAACCATCGAGGCCGGCAAGATCGTCGATGTCAGCGAGACGATATTCAACACGGATGGCTCCTACACCATGGATGTCAGCCCCGATACGCTGGCAGGAACGGCGGTTTGCACCATTCGTGGCCAGTACAGTGTCGCGGGAGCCGCCTTGAACCTTCGGCCGCAGGGGAGCCAGTGCCGCTTCAAGGATGGCACGACAAGAAGCGAGCCCATTGAACGTTACGACACTGTCAAAGGCCCGGTGTCCGGCGATGCCCGCACATTCACTTTCCGTCCAGAGGGTATGCAGACGACCGTTCGTTACACCCGAACGGAGGGCGCCGTTTCAACGGCAGTGCCCGCCGCACCGTCCGTGCAGGGTTCGGCGGGAAAGACGGGCAGTCCATCGGCCAGTGCCTCTACCCTGAGCGCCGAACTGCGCAACGCTTCGCGTGAGGCCGTGCACATCATTGTGGAAGGCGACCGATACGATCCGGCAAACCGACTGTCGCCTGGCGAAAAACGTGTGCTGCTGGTGACACCCAAAGCGGATGGTTCGGTGACGTTCCAGGCCGGTCGAAACGGGCAGACCATTGCGACCAAGAACTGGCGCGGAGTGGCTGGCGACAAGTCGCGCGTACCGGTCGTGGTTTTCGACGAGGCGAATCCCTTTGAGAAACTGGTGATCACCACAGGGCTGCGATGATCGCAGCGGACTTTCTCAGCAGTGTGTAATCTGCGGGCTCATGCAATAGCGTCGACAATAGAGCTCATGACCGCCCACTCGATCGCCGAAACCCTGCAGACCATCGGCTTGCAGGCCAAGACTGCTTCTGCCCTGATGGCCAAGGCGCCCACGGCAGTGAAGAACACCGCTCTGCGAAAGCTGGCCGCCCTGTTGCGCGCCAACGTGCAGTCCCTGCAGGTCGACAACGCCCGCGACCTGGAGCGTGCCATCGCCGCCGGTCTGGCCGAGCCGATGGTGGACCGGCTCAAGCTCACGCCGAAGGTGCTGGAGACCTGCGCCCAAGGCTGCGAGCAGCTGGCCGCGATGCCCGATGTGATCGGCGAGATCATCGGCATGAAACAGCAGCCCAGCGGCATTCGTGTGGGACAGATGCGCGTGCCGATCGGTGTGTTCGGCATGATTTTCGAGAGCCGCCCCAACGTGACCATCGAGGCGGCCAGCCTGTCGATCAAGAGTGGCAACGCCTGCGTGCTGCGCGGGGGGTCGGAGGCCATCGAGTCCAACAAGGCCCTGGCGCGGCTGGTGCAGCAGGCGCTGGTCGAGTCCGGCCTGCCGGCCCACGCTGTTCAACTGGTCCAGACGACCGATCGAGAAGCCGTCGGACATCTGATCACCATGCCGCAGTACGTGGACGTGATCATCCCGCGCGGCGGCAAGGGACTGATCGAGCGGATCAGGCGCGACGCCAAAGTGCCGGTCATCAAGCACCTGGATGGCAACTGCCACACCTATGTAGACGATCCCTGCGACATCGCCATGGCCGTCAAGGTGGCCGATAACGCGAAGACCAACAAGTTCAGCCCTTGCAACGCCAGTGAAGGCCTGCTGGTGGCCCGTGGTGTGGCGGCGGAGTTCCTGCCCCGCATCGGCGCCATTTACGCGGCGAAGGGCGTGGAAATGCGGGGCTGTCCCGAGGCGCTGGCGATTCTGGCCGCCGTACCGGGCGCCAGCCTGAAGGCGGCCACCGAGCAGGACTGGTTCGAGGAATACCTCGCGCCCGTCATCAGCGTCAAGGTCGTGAGTGGGGTGGACGAGGCCATTGCCCATATCAACCACTACGGCAGCCACCACACCGATGCGATCCTCACGCGGGATCACATGCATGCGCAGCAGTTTCTGCGCGAGGTGGACTCGGCCAGCGTGATGGTGAATGCGAGCACCCGCTTCGCGGACGGCTTCGAGTTCGGGCTGGGCGCCGAGATCGGCATCAGCACCGACAAGTTCCACGCCCGCGGCCCGGTGGGCATCGAAGGCCTGACGTCACTCAAGTACGTGGTGCTGGGTGACGGTGAAGTGCGCGGGTGACCCGCCGAGCCGTTGGCGCCCCGGCCGCGTTGATCGAAACGCCTGCCATCGGGGCTTGAACGGGGCCGTACCGGCCCCAAGTCCTAAAATCCTGACCACTATTTCCATAAAGAGGGCCGCATGGTTCCCCATCTCATCACCGCGCTGACCGGGCCGATCAACGAACTTGAACAACGCGTACTCGACTCCATGCCGGCCATTGAGCGCTGGTTCCGCCTGGAGTGGATGGAGCACACACCGCCTTTCTACAGTTCGGTGGACATCCGCAATGCCGGCTTCAAGCTCGCGCCGGTGGACACCAACCTGTTTCCCGGCGGCTGGAACAACCTGACGCCCGAAATGCTGCCGCTGGCGGTGCAGGCCGCACAGGCCGCCATCGAGAAGATCTGCCCTGAAGCCCGCAACCTGCTGATCGTCCCCGAAAACCACACGCGCAACACGTTCTACCTGAGCAACGTGGTGCAGCTGCGCCGGATTTTTCTCATGGCCGGGCTGAATGTGCGTATCGGCTCCATCAGCCCGGAGATCAAGGAGACCACGGTCATCGATCTGCCGGGTGGCGAACAGATCACGCTGGAGCCGGTGATCCGCAGCAAGCGCCGCCTGGGCCTGAAGGGCTTCGACCCCTGCACCATCCTGCTCAACAATGACCTCTCGGCCGGTGCGCCGGGCATCCTGGAAGACCTGCACGAGCAATACCTGCTGCCGCCGTTGCATGCGGGCTGGAGCGTGCGGCGCAAGAGCAAGCACTTCCAGAGTTACGAGGAGGTGTCCAAGCGCTTCGGCAAGCTGCTGGGCATCGACCCCTGGCTGATCAACCCGATGTTCGGCAAGTGTGGGGAAGTCAATTTTGCGGAAGGCACGGGCATGGAGTGCCTGCAAAGCAACGTGGACGCGCTGCTGACCAAGATCCGCCGCAAATACAAGGAATACGGCATCAACGAAAAGCCCTTCGTGGTCGTCAAGGCCGACAACGGCACCTACGGCATGGGCATCATGACGGTGCGCGATGTCAAGGAACTGGAGGCCTTGAACCGCAAGACCCGCAACAAGATGAGTGTCATCAAGGACGGGCAGGAGGTCAGCGACGTCATCATCCAGGAAGGCGTGCTGACGAACGAGCGCATGAACGACGCGGTGGCCGAGCCGGTGGTCTACATGATGGACCGTTACGTGGTGGGCGGCTTTTACCGCATTCATGCGGAGCGCGGCGTCGATGAGAACCTCAACGCCCCCGGATCCAGCTTTGTGCCGCTGGCCTTCGAACAGAGCACCCACTTGCCGCAACCGGGGATGAAACCCGGCGCCAGCGCGCCCAACCGCTTCTACATGTACGGCGTGATCGGCCGCCTGGCCATGGTGGCGGCCAGCTATGAGCTGGAAGCGACGGACCCGGACGCCGAAATCTACGACTGAGCGAAACCTGCCCGAAAAGTTGCTGCGTTGCAATATTTTTGGGCGGGGTGTCATCTGGCCGCGACAGCCCACTTGCACGGCGCCCTGACAGGCGCAAAATAGCCGATTCCCAGTTCTGGAGCCCCGCTGGCTGGCGGGGCCTTTTTGTGTCGGCATCCAAATCTTCCCTTGCGGCGCTCACCCTGGGCGCCATCGGTGTCGTCTATGGCGACATTGGCACCAGCGTCCTGTATTCCATCAAGGAAGTGTTTGGCTCAGGTCATGTGCCGTTCACGACCGACAACGTCTATGGCATCCTGTCCATCTTCTTCTGGACGCTCACCGTCATCGTCTCGCTGAAGTACGTCACGCTCGTGCTGCGGGCTGACAACCACGGCGAGGGCGGACTGGTAGCCATGCTGGCGCTGGCCTCGCAATCGGTGAAGGACAAACCCGAATTGCGGCGAGGGCTCCTGGCGGTAGGCGTTTTCGGCACCTGCCTGTTTTATGGCGACGGGGTCATCACGCCGGCCATCTCGGTCCTGTCGGCGGTCGAGGGCCTTGAGGTGGTGTCGCCCACCTTCAAGCGGGCGGTCATTCCGCTGACGCTGGTGATTCTGTTCGGGCTGTTCGCCGTGCAGAAGCATGGCACGGCGGGTATCGGCAAGTTTTTCGGTCCGATCACGCTGGTCTGGTTCGCGGCCATTGCCGTTCTGGGCCTCAGCCACATTGCCTCACATCCCGAGATCCTGTGGGCGATCAGCCCGCATTACGCGCTGGGGTTCATTTTTCATCACCCTGGCATCACCTTCATCATCCTTGGCGCAGTGGTGCTGTGCGTGACCGGGGGCGAGGCGCTGTACGCGGACATGGGGCACTTCGGCAAGAAGCCGATCCGGCTGGCCTGGTTCTCCATCGTCATGCCCTCGCTCACCCTCAATTATTTTGGCCAGGGCGCGCTGCTGCTGGCGAACCCGGAGGCCGTGAAGAACCCCTTCTTCATGATGGCGCCCGACTGGGCGCTGATTCCCCTGGTGGTGCTGGCAACGGCCGCCACAGTGATCGCCTCCCAGGCCCTGATCACCGGCGCTTTCAGCGTGACCAAGCAGGTGATCCAGCTCGGTTACCTGCCCCGCCTGCAGGTGCAGCACACCAGCGTCAAGGACACGGGCCAGATCTACATGCCGTTCGTGAACTGGGGGCTGTTCGTGCTGATCGTGCTGGCGGTGGTGATGTTCCGCTCGTCGAGCAACCTGGCGGCGGCCTACGGGATCGCGGTGACGCTGGACATGCTGATCACCACCGTCTTGACCTTCTATGTGATCCGCTATGGCTGGAAATATCCGCTGGCGCTGTGCATTGCCGCCACGGGCTTCTTCTTTGTCGTCGACCTGGCGTTCTTCTCGTCCAACTTGCTGAAACTGCTGGATGGCGGCTGGTTCCCGCTGCTGATCGGGGGCGCGATATTCCTGCTGATGATGACCTGGAAGCAGGGGCGCGGCCTGCTCAACGACTCGCTGCGCCAGGACGCGCTGGACCTGCATAGTTTCCTGGAGGCGGTGTTCGTGAGCCCGCCCGCGCGCGTGGATGGCACCGCGGTGTTCCTGACCGCCGAGCCCGGCACCGTGCCCAACGCCTTGCTGCACAACCTCAAGCACAACAAGGTGCTGCATGAAAACAACCTGTTCGTCACTGTGCGCAACCACGAAGTGCCCTGGATCGGCATGGACAAGCGCACCGAGATCGAATCCCTGGGGCACGACTGCTGGCAGGTGATCGTGAATTACGGCTTCAAGAACGACCCCGATCTGCCCAAGGCGCTGCAGCAGATCAAGACCCGGGGTTGCAACCTCGACGCGATGACGACGAGCTACTTCCTCTCGCGTGACATCGTGATCCCCACCATCGGCGGTGGCATGTCCCAGTGGCGCGAGAAGCTCTTTGCCCAGATGCACCACAATGCCAGCGGTGCGGCGGCCTTCCTGAATCTGCCGAACAACGCGGTGGTCGAATTGGGTTCCAAAATTGAAATTTGATCATATTTTTGCTGAAAACCCAGCGTCAGATGGTCATTGTTAGCTATCGATATTGAAGTTTCTGTGGGCCGGCCACGAACCTTCCTGAGGCCCCGCCTGCATACGTGCCCATGAACTTCTTCAAGGACCTCAGCCTGTCGTCCTTCACGGCCGGCTTTGTCGCCGTGCTGGTCGGCTTCACCAGCTCCGTGGCCATCGTGTTCCAGGCTGCACAGGCGTTCCAGGCGACGCCGGCGCAGATCACCTCCTGGATGTGGGCCCTGGGTCTGGGCATGGGTCTGTGCTCGGCCATCCCCTCGCTGATCCTCAAGAAACCGGTGATGGTCGCCTGGTCCACGCCGGGCGCGGCCGTGCTGGCCACGGCGGGCCTGGCGGGTGGGTTTTCCATGGCCGAAGCCGTGGGCGCGTTCATCGTCTGCGCCGCGCTGATCACGCTGGCCGGCGCCACAGGATGGTTCGAGCGGGTCATGAACCACATCCCGATGGCGCTGGCCTCCGCCCTGCTGGCCGGCGTGCTGGCGCGATTCGGCCTGCAGGCGTTCTCGGCGGCCCAGACCGCTTTGCCGCTGGTTTTGTTGATGCTGGCCAGCTACGTGATCGCCCGGCGCCTGCTGCCGCGCTACGCGGTCCCCGTCACGCTGGTCGCTGGCGTGACTTTCGCCGCCTTCAAGGGGCAAATGGCCTGGAGTGCGGTGAGTTTCGAACTGGCCGTGCCGGTCTTTACCGCGCCGCAGTTCAGCGTCAGCGCGCTGGTCAGCCTGGCGCTGCCCCTGTTCGTGGTGACCATGGCCTCGCAGAACCTGCCGGGCGTGGCGGTGATGCGTGCCACCGGGTACGACATGCCGGTGTCCCGGCTCATCACGATGACGGGCCTGGCCACGCTGGTACTGGCGCCGTTTGGTGCCTTTGCGCTCAACTTCAGCGCCATCACGGCGGCGATCTGCATGGGGCCCGAAGCCCACGAAGACCCGAAGAAGCGCTACACCGCGGCCGTGTCCTGCGGGGCGATCTATACCGTTCTGGGCCTGTTCGGGGCGGTGGTCACGGGGCTGCTGACGGCATTCCCGAAGGAGCTGGTCGCGGCGATTGCCGGGCTGGCCCTGCTGGGCAGCATCGGCAACGGTCTGGCGGTGGCCGTGAAGGACGAATCGCACCGCGAGGCGGCGCTCATCACCTTCCTGGTCACGCTCAGCGGGGTGGTGGTCGCCGGCATCGGCTCGGCCTTCTGGGGCGTGGTGGCCGGCAGCCTGGCGCTGCTTGTGCAACAGTACGGGTCACGCACTTCCGATTGACCCCTTGACAAGCCGGTGGCCCGCCTGACGTCGGGACCCGCAAAGCCTTATGAACATCCTCTTCATCGCCGATCCCCTCGAATCCTTCAAGACCTACAAGGACACCACCTTCGCCATGATGCGCGAGGCGCAACGGCGCGGCCACACGGTTGCCGCCTGCGAGCCGCAGGACGTGATGTGGCAGCGCGGGGCGCGGGTGATGGCCCATGTGCGCGATATCTGGTTGACCGGCGACGCGGACCGCTGGTTCGAGGAACGTGGGGCGCGCGCCGTGCCCTTGAAGGACTTCGACGCCATCCTGATGCGCAAGGACCCGCCCTTCGACAGCGAATATTTCTACGCCACGCACCTGCTGGAGCAGGCCGAGCGCGACGGCGCGCGGGTGTTCAACAAGCCCGGCGCATTGCGCGACCACCCGGAGAAACTCGCGATCATGGAGTTCCCGCAGTTCATCGGCCCCACGCTGGTGACGCGCGACGAGGCCGACATCAAGCGCTTCCACGCCGAGCACCAGGACATCATCCTCAAGCCGCTCGACGGCATGGGCGGCATGGGCATCTTCCGGGTCGGGCCGGATGGCATGAATCTGGGCTCCATCACCGAAACGCTGAACCGCCACGGCGCCCAGAGCCTGATGGTGCAGAAATTCCTGCCCGAGATCGTCGATGGCGACAAGCGCGTGCTGGTGATCGGCGGCAAGCCGGTGCCGTTCTGCCTGGCGCGCATACCGCAGGGCAGCGAGGTGCGCGGCAACCTGGCCGCTGGCGGCAAGGGCGTGGCGCGGCCGATCTCCGCCCGCGACCGCGAGATCGCCGAGACGCTCGGCCCGGTGCTGGCCGCACGCGGCCTGCTGCTGGTGGGGCTGGACGTGATCGGCGACTGCCTGACCGAAATCAACGTGACCAGCCCGACCTGTTTTCAGGAAATCTTCGACCAGACCGGCTGCGACGTGGCGGCGCTGTTCATCGACGCACTGGAGGCGGCGCTTCGGGGGTCATTCGCGTGCGCTGCGCCAGGTTCTTCCGGGATGACCCGTTGAGCTGCCGCAGATCGGCACTCCCCCAGTCCGGGCGGCGCCGGGTATTGCAACCGGGGCCCTGCGTCAGACATCTTGACGAACTTTCGAATGAAATGGCGTCTTTGCCAGCGTCAAATGGTCACTTTTTGCTATCAATAGAGGATTTCAATCAGGCGGGTGCACCGTCCACAAACACCCTGAGCTCACCGGGCGTGAAGGGTGTCCAGACCTCGTTGGTGGTCAGCGGCGCGGTGACCACCACGGCCACGCGGTCGCTGGTCCGCGTCTGGTCGGCGAAGTTCACGCTCACATCCTCGTCGCTCAAGGTGGCCGTGGCAAACGGATGCTGGCGCACCACGTAGTAGAGGTTGGTGGAGGCATGGGCCCACAGCGCCTGGCCGTTGGACAGCAAAAAGTTGAACGTGCCATGCCGGGCAATGCGCGGCACCAGTTCGCGCAATGTCAGCGTGAGTTCGGCCACGCTGGGCACGTCGGCGTGCGATTTGGCCAGCTCCTGCATCAGCCAGCAGAACGCGCGTTCACTGTCGGTGCGCCCCACCGGGTGAAAACCGGCGTGCAAGCGCGGATGGAAATTTTCCAGATTGCCGTTGTGCGCGAACACCCAGTAGCGGCCCCAGAGCTCGCGCACGAAGGGGTGGCAATTCTCCAGTGCCACCTCGCCCTGCGTGGCCTTGCGGATATGCGCGATGACGTTCTGGCTCTTGATCGGGTAGCGGCGGATCAGCTCGGCCACGGGCGACGCGCAGGCGCTCTGGTGGTCCACGAAATGGCGCACGCCGCGCCCCTCGAAAAAGGCAATGCCCCAGCCGTCGCCGTGGTGATCGGTGCGCCCGCCGCGCTGGGCAAATCCCGTGAAGCTGAAGGTCACGTCGGTCGGCGTGTTGCAGTTCATTCCAAGCAGCTGGCACATGGTGGTCAGGCGTCCTTTCTGGCGGGGTGCCGGGTGGGGTGCTCGCGCAGTTGCCAGGCGGCCACCATGGCCAGCGCGCACAGCAGCGCCAGTCCGATGAACACCTCGTTGAAGGCGGCGAGCCGCGCCGGACTGCTCGCCGCATTCGCCAGCGCGTCGCCATGCGCGGCCAGGCGCCATTCCAGCGCGATGCCGCACAGGCTCACGCCGACCGCCCCGCCGAGCATGCGCACGAAACTGATGACGCTGGAGCCCTGGGGAATCAGGGCCTGCGAGAGCCCGCGCATGGCTCCGAGACTGAGCGAGGGCAGGATGAAACCCAGCCCGATGCGCCCCAGGATGGCCCAGGCCACCAGCCACCCGATGCGGCTGTCCAGATGCACGGTGAGCATCAGCGCAAACGACGCCGCCAGCAGCGCCAGCCCGATACTGACCAGCCGGTAAGTAGGCTGGCGGTCCGCCAGGCGCCCGACGATGGCGATCGTCACGGCCAGCACCAGACCGGCCGGCAGCAGGATGGTGCCCACGTACGACGGCGAGAGCTGCAGCGCCATCTGCATGTACACCGGCAGCAGGTAGGTGGAGCCGAACAGCGCCGTGCCATAGATGAAGGACACGATGCTGCCCATGGCGAACTGCCGGTGCGCGAACAGCCGCAGGTTCATCAGCGGCTCCCGGGCGCTGTGGGCCGGGTGGTGCAGCAGGCGCCATTGCAGGGCCAGGAAGGCCGCCAGCGCCGCCAGCGAGCCGGCGAACAGGCTCCCCGCGACCCACGGCGTCCCGCCGCGCAACTGCACCAGGCCATTGAGCAGGCACAGCGTGCCCGCGCTGGCCAGCAGCAGGCCGCGCCAGTCCAGCGCGGCCCCCTCGCGATTGGCCGCGACGCCACCGGGCGACGTGACCGGCACGAAGGTGCGCGCCAGCCACAGGGACGCCAGGCAGAACGGCACCACCATGAAAAAGATCGAACGCCAGCCAAACCAGTCCACCAGCACGCCGCCGATGCTCGGCCCGATGGCCGGCGCCAGCACCACGCCCATGCCGAAGATGCCGCTGGCGCGCCCCTGCTCGTTGGGTTCGAAGGCGCGCAGGATGATGATCGCCGGAATCGGCTGCACGATGCCGGCGGCCAGGCCCTCCGCCACGCGCGCGGCCAGCACCCAGTTGAAGTCGTTGGAAAAGCCGCCGACCACGCCACCCGCCAGCAGCAGGCCCATGCAGGCCGAGTAGGTGTGGCGGTATCCGTAACGTGCGAGCAGCCAGGGCGTGGTCAGCATGGAGACCGTCATCGCCACCATGAAGCCGGAGGTGACCCACTGCGCCCGCTCCTGGCCCAGCGCGAAGTGCTGGCTCATGTCGGGGATGGCCACGTTGACGATGGTGGACGACATGATCGAGGCCATGGTGCCCACCATCACCGAGAGCAGCAGCAGCCAGCGGTAGCGCACGCCATAGCGTTCGCGCAGGGCCGTCAGCGAGGCGCTCGGGTCAGCAGGGGGCATGGGCGGTTTGGGCGGTGTCCCGGCGCGGCGGGCCGTGATTCAAGGCTGGCGGTCCGCGGCGCCGGCCGAAGAAGCCGCCTGGGCGGAACGCCGGCGCCACAGCTTGAGCCCCAGCAACACCAGCGGCGCGGCGTGCAGGGCCAGGTCAAAGATGTCCAGCGGGCGCGTCAGCGTGCCGGCGAAAAGCATCTTCAGCTTCTCGACCAGGTGCGGCTCGGGCGTGACCGGCGCCACCGCCATCCAGACCGCCAGGGCCACCAGCCAGACGGTCGGAAAACGATCCAGCCAGTTCATGGGGCTTCAGCCTGCGTGCAGGCCGGGCACAGGCAGCTCTTGCCGCGCGCGTGCTCGGGGATGCGTGACAGCAGTGACGCCTCGAATTTCACCTGGCTGCACCAGCAGGGCGGTTGCTTGACGCCGGTGGCGCGCTCGACTTCCATGGCGCATTCGTTGGCCTGGCCGCACAGCGGGCAGTGGTTGGGGTCGGATGGCAGTGCAACGTGCATGGGGCTCCTCGCTGGTCGGGTCAACCTGGGTCCGGAAAAGCCCAGTGTAGCCACCGGCGCCGGGGCGATGTGCGGTTAAAATCAAAACTGGTCAATGTTTGAACGGAAAAAATCATGAGCACGGTGTTCGAGAAGCTGCTGTCCGGCGAATGGCCATGCGCCAGGGTCTACGAGGACGACCGGGTGTTCGCCTTCATGGACGCCGGCCAGGTCAATGACGGCCACGTGATCGTGGCGACGAAAAAGCCGTTTGAGACCTTGATGGACATGGACGAAGACACGGCTGCGGCCCTGATGCGCGCCGCCTGGAAGATTGCCCGCGCCGTGCAGGCCGCGTTCGCGCCGGAAGGCATCACGGTGCTGCAGGCCAACCGGCCTGCCGGCTGGCAGACCGTGCCGCACGCCCACCTGCACGTGCTGCCGCGCTATGCGAACGACGGCGTGGAACTCACCTGGCCGCGCAAGGAGCCCGGCATCGATCGCTTGCGCGAACTGGCGCAGCGCATCCGGCTCTGAGGGGCCGGCAGGGCCCCCCAGCCCTGAAATTTACGCAAAAACAGCCTCTACCCAGCGTCAAATGGTGATTGTTCACTATTGATATGGGATCAGCTCAGCTGCCAAGCGAGAAGAAATGCCGGATGCGGGTGAGCAGGTCTCCGCTGGCGCCGGCGTCCCCGGCGGGCTTGCCCAGGTTCGCGCCGAGTTCGGCATTGCGTGCTTCGACAATGGCCGACATCTCCAGCGCCACCTCCGGGCGCGCCTGGATCACCCGGGCAAAACCCTGCTTGTCGAGCCGGTAACAGTCCACGGCCGTGACGGCGACCACCGTGGCGTGCCGGGGTGCGCCGGTCAGCATGCCCATTTCGCCGAAAAAATCACCGTCGTGCAGGGTGGCGACCGGCACCCGGCCGCGCGGGCCGTCCACCAGGACCTGGACTTCGCCGCGAATGATGAGGTAGAGCCAGTGCGCCACCGCCCCCTGGCGCGTGATGGTGCCGCCCGCGGCGAACGGCGCATGCACCAGATGGCTGGCCAGCTCGCGCTGCTCGGCCTCGGGCAGCCGGGCAAACAGCGCGGTCTGGCGGATCGCGGCCAGGCGCCGGTCGGCTTCGCGCTGCTCGGCGGCGGCGTGCCAGCTCGCGTTTTCCTTGATCATGAGGCGCTCCTCCAGGGGCACGCCCAGGCGCAGTCCGGCGCGCTCCAGCGCCGCCAGCGCATGCAAACGCACGGCCGAGTCGCAGGGGTCGTCGCGGCCCGGGTCGCCCAGCCAGTAGCGCAGCGTGTAGCGGCCAAAGCCGGCGGCCACCTCGCCCAGGATGGCGCTGGGCGCGGGATCGCTGAGCACGCCGGGGATCTCGGCGTCCAGCACGGCGTGCTCCAGCGACTGGATCACGGCGGCCGGATCGGCTGCGGCATCGACCTGAAAGTCGAGCGCGCGGCGCCAGGCCAGGGGTTCGTCGCCGCGGGCGCGAATCACCGTGAAGCGGTTTTTCATGAGCCAGCTGTTGGGCACGATCACCAGCTCGCGGCTGCGGGTCTCGATGGCGGTGTAGCGCCAACGCACGTCCACCACCCGCCCGCTGATGTCGTCCAGTTTCACCCAGTCGCCCACGCGCAGCGAGCTGTCGAGCTGCAGGGCCACGCCGCCGAGCACGTTGCCCAGCGTGTCCTGCATCGAAAACGCGACCACCGCGGTGATGATGGCCGAGGTGGTGAACAGCTGCGACGGGTCCACGCCCGACAGGCGCAGCCACAGCAGACCCCAGGCGATCGACAAGCCGGTGACGCTCAGGTCCTGGGCGATGCGCGGCGTATTCAGGCCCACGATCGGCATCAGCCCGCGGAACACCAGCACGGCGCCGACCTGGATCGCCGCCAGCCCGAGCAGCACCACGGCGGCGCCCAGCAGGGTCTGCGCCAGCAGCGGGTTGGCCGTTGCCAGCGCCGTGCCGGCATGACTGGCCAGGCCGAACACCAGCAGCACCCAGGTTGCGCGCAGCGCGCGCCGCTCGGCCGGCCGCGCCAGCCGGAACACCCCCGCCAGCAGGGCGACGACCAGCGACGCCCACCACAGCGTGTCATGCCGCGAGAAGAGGGCGCCCAGCTCGATCAATTGCGGTCCTTGCGGCCCTTTGACGCCAGCGCCGCGTCGAGCTGTTCGCACAGGCGGGTGAGCACCTCAATGCGGGCAAACAGCTTGTCGTTGGAGGCCACCACATGCCACGGCGCGACGTCGGTGGAGGTGCGGTCGATCATGTCGCCGATGGCGCGTTCGTACATCGGCCACTTCTCGCGGTTGCGCCAGTCGTCGTCGGTGATCTTGAAGTTCTTGTGCGGCGTGGCCTTGCGTTCGTTGAAGCGGCGCAGCTGCTCGTCGGGCGTGATCGCCATCCAGAACTTCACGACCACCGCGCCGGAGGCGGCCAGCTGTTCCTCGAACGCATTGATTTCGTCATAGGCGCGCATCCAGTCGCGCTCGGCGCAGAAGCCCTCGACCCGCTCCACCAGCACGCGGCCGTACCAGGAGCGGTCGAACAGCACCGCGTGGCCGTGGCGCGGCACGTGGCGCCAGAAGCGCCACAGGTAGGGCTGGGCGCGCTCTTCCTCGCTGGGCGCGGCCACCGGAACCACCCGGTACTGGCGCGCGTCCAGCGCCTGCGTCACCCGGCGGATGGTGCTGCCCTTGCCGGCGGCGTCCATGCCCTCGAACACCACCACCAGCGAACGCCGGGCCATGCGCGGGTCACGGGTAAGGCCGTTCAGCCGGCTTTGCAAGGCCTCCAGCTGGCGCTGGTAGTCCCTGGACGTGAGCGCGCGGTCGTAATCAAAGGCGCCCAGCAGCGTGCGCCCGTCGATGGCAGGCGGCGGCACCGGGGCAGCGGCAGCGGCGCCCGGCCCCTGGCCCGCCAGCCGCTGGGTCAGCGCGTCGAGCAGGTACTGGCCCGCCGTGAGCGACCGGTAGGCCGGATCGCTGCCCTCGATCACCAGCCAGGGCGCCTCGCCGGTGCTGGTCTTGCGCAAGGCCCGCTCGCACACCGTGACGAAGCTGTCGTAGTTCTTGAAGTGCTCCCAGTCCTGCGGCGTCACGCGCCAGGCGTTTCGGGGGTCGGCCTCCAGGGTCTTGAAGCGCTTGCGCGCTGCCGCCTTCGACAGGTGGAACCAGAACTTGATGAGCAGCCCGCCCTCGGCCACCAGCATGCGCTCGAAATGGCGAATGGCGTCCAGGCGCTGGGCGAAGCGCGCCTTTTTCTCGTGCCCCATGACATGGGCCAGGATCGGGTCGGTGTACCAGGAGCCGAACAGGATGCCGATGCGCCCCCTGGCGGGCAGGACCTGCCAGAAACGCCACATCTCCGGACGGCTGCTTTCTTCCGCGCTGATGGCGCCAAAGGCCTCGGTGCGAATGTGGCGCGGGTCCATCCACTCGTTGAGCAGGTTGACGGTCTCGCCCTTGCCGGCGCCGTCCACCCCGTTGACGAGAATGATCACCGGGAACCGCGCGCCCGCGAGCAGCTCGTACTGGGCCGCGAGCAAGGCCTCACGCAGCGCCGGTTCACGCTGCCGGTATTCCTTCTTGCTGATCCGGTGGCCGATTTCGGCGGATTCGAACATGGCGGTCCCCTCCTGCAATGACGATGGGTCATTACATGCGGGGATTGAACCATCAATATTGCGCCTGATCAATTCGCGCGGCGGTAAGGGCCGCGGTCGCCCCCCTGGCCCTGCCGCACCTGCCCGATGGCGCGAGGGTGCTTTTCAGTCCGGCGCCGATGGGCGGCCGGTACGCACGCGTTCCCAGGCGTCCTCGATCCAGTCGCACAGGATGGAGCGCGTATCGCGCGGGTCGATGATGTCCAGGATGCCGAACTTCTCCGCCGTGCGAAACGGCGAGGTCATGTTCAGGTAGAAGGCTTCCAGCTCGGCGCGCTTGGCCGCCGGGTTGGGCGCGGCCTCGATCTCGGCCTTGTGCGCGGCCATCACGCCGCCCTCGATCGGGATCGAGCCCCAGCGCGCCGACGGCCAGGCGTAGCGCAGGTTCAGCGCCTCGCCGTACTTGGGCGCGTGCAGGGCGCCGGCCATGCCGAAGCAGCGCCGGATCAGGATCGACACCCAGGGCGAGCGGCATTCGTGCAGCGCGTGCGACACCCGCGTGGCGCCCAGCAGCGTGCCGCCGACCTCCGCCTCCAGCCCGGTCTGGTTGCCGGGCTGGTCCACGAAGTTGACCACCGGCAGGCCGAACAGGCTGCACAGGTTGACATGGCGCTCCATCTTGTAGGCCGCCTGGATCGTCATGGCGCCGCCCTGCACCTTGGGGTCGTTGGCGATCACGCCGACCGGCACGCCGTTGAGCCGCGCCAGCGCGGTGATGACCGAGCCGCCCTGCCAGCGTCCGATCTCGAAGACCGAGCCCTGGTCCATCACGCAGGACAGGATCTTGCGCGGGTCGTAGATCTTGCGGCGGTCACGCGGGATGGCGTCTTTCAGCCAGTCGTCGGCGCGGTCCGGGTCGTCAGTGGCCGGCATCACCGGGGCAGTGTGGAACACGCTGCGCGGCAGGTAGCTCAGGAAGCGCTGCACCTGCGCCAGCGCGTCGCGCTCGTCCACCGCCTCGTTGTGCACCAGTGCGCTCTTGCGGTGCACCAGGTGGCCGCCGAGTGCGTTCTTGTCGATGTCCTGCGCGTAGGCCTGGCGCACCACATGGGGCCCCGCCGCCATCACCTGCGCCTGCTCGCGCACCATCACCGAAAAGTGCGAGGACAGCACCTTGATCGCGCCCTGGCCGGCGCAGGCGCCCAGCGCCACGCCGACCACCGGCACGGTCTTGAGCAGTTCGTTGGCCGGCCAGCTCGGGTACTCGGGGATCTTGGTGCCGCCGATCTGCATCAGCAGCTTGACGCTCCCGCCGGCGGAATCGACCAGCCGGATGATCGGCAAACGCAGCTGGTGCGCCAGGCGCTCGATGTAGATCCACTTGTCGGCAATCGTCGCCTCCGACGAGCCCGCGCGGATGGTGAAGTCGTCCACATGCAGGGCCACCTTGCGCCCTTTGATGCGGCCCGTGCCGACGATGGCATTGGTCGGGTCGATGCGCTCGAACACGCCCTCGCGGCTGTAGTGGCCCTTGCCGGCCAGGCTGCCGAGTTCACGGAAGCTGTCGTCATCCAGAAGCGCGGCAATGCGCTCGCGCGCGTTGAGCCGGCCGCTGGCCTTGAATTTGGCCAGCGCTTCCGGGCCGCCCATGGCGCGGGCCTGGGCCCGGCGCAATTGCAGTTCCGCCAGTTCGGTGGCCCATTCGCCCGCAGGCTCGAAGGCGGGGGCGGTGCTCATTTGGCGTCCAGTCCGAGGTCGGCTACCAGCGCCTGAGTGGCCTTGAGCTCTTCCTGCAGGTAGCGGTGGGAATCGACATAACCCTTGAACATCGGCTTGTTGCCGGACTTTTCGACCAGCGCGATCCAGTCTTTCGACGCGGCCACCTGCCTGAGCGCCTGTTCCCAGAAGCGGATCTGCTCGGCGTCCACGCCCGGGGGCAGCAGCACGCCGTTGTAGCTCACGTAGTCGGCGGCGACACCCTGCTCGCGCCAGGTCAGCACGCCGGCCAGCGGTCCCGTACCGCGCTCCGCGGCTGCGCTGGCGATGATGCGCACCTTGCCGGCTTGCGCCATGGGCACGACGGTGGGGCCCGTGGCGGAGACGACATCCACATGGCCGCCGAGCAGCGCGCTCATCGAGTCGGCTGAGGAGCGGAACGGCACCACCGTCAGCTTCGTGATGTCGATGCCGGCCACCTTCAGCGGTTTGGCAATGGCCAGGTGCGTGTTCAGGCCCTTCAGTGGCGCGACGGCGATCTTGACCGAGCCCGGATCGCGCCGGAGCGCGGCGAGCAGGTCCTTGGCGGTCTTGAAGGGCGAGTCGGTGCGCACGGCCACAAGTGTGGTCTCTTCGACCAGCATGGCCACCGGCACGTATTCACGCATGTCGGCCTTCAGGATGCCGGTCACCTGTCCGGCCAGGCTACCGGTGTGGAAGGTGCCCAGGTTGTGGGCATTGCCGCGGCTGCGCTGCAGCTGCTGCAGCGCCAGCAGACCGCCGGCGCCGGGTTTGTTGTCGGCCACCACGGTCTGGCCGTTGACCAGGTTCAGCGTTTCCAACCCGGACTTGATGCCACGCGCGTACAGGTCCACCGAACCGCCGGCGGCGACCCCGATGACATAGTTGATCGTCTGCGTCGGCTTCCAGCCCGGCTGGGCCCAGACAGCGCTCGGCAGGGCCAGCGTGCTGCCCAGCACGGCCAACGACTGACGGCGGTTGAGAGGGGTGTTTTTCATCGGTTTCTCCTGCGGGATTCGGATTGGAATGGGGGCGGTCAATGCCCGACTGGCAGGCGCACGGCACCGGCGGCGGCCAGTTCGTCAATGCGTTCGGCGCCCAGCCCCAGTTCGTCGGTCAGAACGGTGCGGGTGTCGGCCCCGAGGTCGGGGCCGGTGTGGCGGATGCCACCCGGCGTGGCCGACAGGCGCGGTACCACGCCGGACTGCGTGGTGTGGCCCAGCACCGGATGCGGCACCTGGGGCAGCATGGCCCGGGAGCGGAAGTGCGGGTCGGCATAGATGTCGGCGATGGTGTAGACGCGGGTGGTCGGCACCTCGCCCTCGCGCAGCAATTCCTCCAGCGGCGCGGCATCAAAGCCGCGCGTCCACTCGGCGATGAGGGCGTCGATGGCTTTCATGTGCTCCGGCTTGCCGCGCGCCTGGATGGTCTCGAAGCGCGGGTCGGTCAGCAATTCGGGCTGCTGCATCACGGCCACCAGGCGGCGCCAGGTGGGCTGGCTGTTGGCCGCGATCAGCACCCATCCGCCGTCGCGCGTGGGGTAGGAGCTGTTGGGCGCCATGGACGGCAGGTTCGCGCCTTCGCGCATCGGCACCTGCCCCAGCTTCTCGTAAGCGGGCACGACCGGCTCCATCTGGGTGAAGGCGGCCTCGTACAGCGCCACGTCCACCACCTGGCCTTTGCCCGTCTTCGTGCGGGCGTGGATGGCGGTGACCGCACCGAAGGCGGCGTAGACCGACGACAGGTAGTCGGTGGTGGCCAGCGCCACGCGTGCCGGGGGGCGGTCGGGGTCGCCGGTCATGTGGCGCACGCCGCCCACGGCCTCGCAGATCGCGCCATAGCCGGGGCGCTCGGCGTAGGGGCCGCTCTGGCCGTAGCCGCTGATGCGCACCATCACCAGGCCGGGGTTGCGGGCTGCGAGCGCCTCATAGCCCAGGCCCAGGCGTTCCATCACGCCGGGGCGGTTGTTTTCCACCAGGATGTCGGCGCGCTCGATCAGCTCGGCGGCCAGTTCGCGGCCCTGCGGCGTCTTGAGGTCGAGCGCGATGGAGCGCTTGTTGCGCAGGATGGAGGCCGCGTACAGCGACACGTCGCCCACATGCCGGCCCATCTGGCGCACCGGGTCGCCCTCCGGGGGTTCGATCTTGATCACGTCGGCACCGAAATCGGCGAGAAGCCGCGTACAGGCGGGCCCGGCGATCGTGGTGCAGATCTCGATGACCTTCAGCCCGGCCAGCGGGCCGGTGCCGGCCGTGGCGGCAGTTGCGGGATGGTCGCTCATGGGCCTTCTCCTGGGGGTGTTGGTGTTTCAAGCTGCCGGATGGCCTCTTCGCCGGATTCGTCGATGCGCTGGCGTGTCAGGGCCACGGTGCGTTCGACATCGCCCTGCGCCAGGGCGACGGTGGCCTCGCGCCACAGGCGGGCCGACTGCTGGCGGCGCGCCACCGTGGCCAGGCCCAGCTTGCTGTAGCGCAGCGTCTGCAGCGACAGCGCGGTCAGCATGCGCTGCAGCCGCTGGTTGCCGCACTGGCGCGCGCACAGGATCAGCAGGCGGTAGGTCGTCTCGGCGTAGTCATGGCCAGCATCCGGGATCTCGGCCAGGGTTTCGAGTCGCGCCACACCGGCCTCCAGCATGGCCAGCAACTCGGCGTTGGGCTGTGCGGCAATCTTGCGCACCACCATCTCGAACAGGCCGGCGCGAATCTCCAGCAGCTCGCGCAACTCGTCGGCGCTGAGTTCGGTGACGATGGCGCCGCGCCGGGGCAGCAGCGTGGCCAGCCCCTCGCGCTCCAGGATGCGCAGTGCGTCGCGGATCGGGCCGCGGCTGACGCTGAATTCATCGGCCAGTTCCTGCTCGCCGATGCGCGCGCCCGGCGCCATGGCCCCCGAAAGGATACGGTCGCCGACACGCGCGGCGATCTGCTCGGAGACGGTCAGCGTCGGATCGGTCTGGTCGGCAAACAGCCGAAAGGCCACGGCGCCTTCCCAGGGGCTGAACAGGTCGGGCGGAAGATCACCGGGGTTCATGGCCGCCTCAGTCGAGATGGATGACGACCTGGTCGTCGGCCACCGGCTCGCCCTCGGCCACAAAAATCTCGGTGACCACGCCCGAGGCCGGCGCGCTGATGGGAATTTCCATCTTCATGGACTCGACGATCACCAGCGTGTCGCCCTCGACCACGGCCTGGCCGACGGCCACTTCCACCTTCCAGACGCTGCCGGTGATTTCGGATCGAACTTTATGCATGACGGCTCCAAGAAATTGTCAATCATGAGATTGTTAACAATTTGACGGCCGTTTGGAACTAAGGAAAACGAGCATAGATCGACGAAAAATGAGCAAGGCCCGGCCGAGCTGCCCTGCAAGACTTTAAAATTGATAGCTGCTAATGACCATTCCACGCCGGGAAGTCGCCAATTTGCGCCGAAAACTGGCTGGGAGCCCCTTTTTCTGGCAGCCAGGCCGGCCTGCCGGGCTCAACCAGCCCCGAAGAGGGCTGGCTGGCGGGCGCTCAGTCCGCCACGGGCGTGCGGCCCAGCACCTCGCCCTCGTAGGCGTGCAGCGACGGCAGGCCGCCGGTGTGCAGGAACAGCACGCGCTCACCCGGCTTGAAGTAACCCTGGCGCGCCAGCCCGATCAGGCCGGCCATGATCTTGCCGGTGTAGACCGGGTCCAGCGGAATCGCCTCGGTGCGGGCCAGCAGCTGCACCGCCTCGACCATCTTCGCGTTCGGCACCGAGTATTTGGGCTGCCAGTAGCCACCGACGCAGGTCACGTGCTCGGGCTTCAAAGTCAGGCCCAGGCCCAGCAGGTCGGCCACCGCCTGCGCCTCTTTCAGCACCAGCGGCTGTTGGTCGGCGGGGTCGCGGCTGACGCCGATCCCCACGATGGGAATGTGGATGTGGTTGCCCAGGAAGCCGGCCACCAGCCCGCCGTGGGTGCCGGAGCTGCCGGAGCCCACCACCAGGCGGTCGATTTGTACGCCCTGCTCGAACAGCTGCTGTTGCAGCTCCTGCGCGCAGGCCACGTAGCCCAGGCCGCCGATCGCATTGGAGCCACCGCCGGCAATGATGTAGCCCTTGCGGCCCTGGCTGGCCAATTCGTCGGCCACCAGCTGCATCGCTGCCGCCATGTTGGAGCCGCCGGGCACCACGGTGATGGCCTCCACGCCCAGCAACCGGAACATGAAGTGGTTGCCGCTGGCATCCTCGTGGAAGCTGCCGGGCACGCGCTCCTCGATCACGAAGCGGCATTTGAGCCCTTCCTTGACGGCCGCGGCCAGCGTGATGCGGCAATGGTTGGACTGGGGGGCGCCACAGGTGATGAGGGTGTCCGCACCCTGGGCCAGCGCGTCGGCCACCAGGAACTCCAGCTTGCGCGTCTTGTTGCCGCCGGGGAACAGCCCCAGCATGTCGTCGCGCTTGATCCAGACCTCGGGGCCCTGCCCATCGGGGCAAGTGGCGGCCAGCGCGGCGGAAAAGCGCGGCAGGGGCTCCAGCGGGGTGACAAACGGCGTGTAGCGGCGGCGGGGAAAGCGTGAAAGGTCCATGGCGGCGGATTCAGTTCTTCAGCTTGCCGTCGCGCGTGACCATGGCGAGTTCGACGAACTTGCTGCCGTGGTTTTGTCCCGGACCGTAGTTCACCGTGAAACCGCCCAGGTCGTAGCGGCCCAGGCTCTGCATGGAGGCGACCAGCGAACGCGCATCGGCCTTCTTGCTGCGGCGCATGGCCTCGGTCAGCACCTTGGCGCCGATGCAGGCTTCCAGGTGGGTGCTGTTCATCGCCTGGGCCATGCCGGCCTCCTGCATCGCCTTGGCGCATTCGGCCACGACCGGCAGCCGTGCTGTGGGGTTGGGCACCACCTGAGTGATCGATACGCCGGCGGCGGCCTCGCCCGCGGCCGTGATGTACTGCTGGGCGCCGACGAACGACAGGCTGGAGGTCGGCACGAACGCGCCGCGCGCGGCGATCTGCTTCGAGATGTCGGCCGCCGGCCCGGACAGCACCGTGCTGATGATCACATCGGGCTTGAGCGCCATCAACTGGGCGATGTTGTTTGCATCGAGCTTGGCATTGCGCTGGATCGAAAATGCGGCCGGCGTCTTGCCTTGCTTCTTGAGGTAGTCGACCACCACGGCCAGGTTCTGCTTGCCGACCTCGTCGTCGTAGTGGACGACGACCACCTGCTTGGCACCGACACCGGTCCAGAACGCCAGCATCTTCTCCAGCTCGTCGGCATAGGAGGCACGCACCGTGAACACCACCGGGGGCGCCTGGCGCACCGGGTTGGCGCCAGAGAACGGCGCAAAGAACAGCACGCCGGCCTTGTCAGCCTGCGGCATCGCATCCAGGCTCAGGGTGGCCGAGGCATAGCCGAACAGTGCGACGGCACCGTTGGCGGTCAGCAGCTTCTGGGTGTTGGCGCCCGCCGTTTTGCGGTCGTTGGCGTCGTCCAGCGTCACCAGCTCGATCGGCTTGCCGCCAACCCCGCCGCGGGCATTGACCGACTTGAACCAGGCCAGGGCACCGTCACGGATGTCCTTGCCGAAGGCGGCGTTGCTGCCGGTCAGCGGCGCGGACTGGCCGACGATCCAGGCATCCTGGGCCTGCGCCAGGGGCGCACCCGCCAGGCCCGCCAGAATGCCCACCCATTTCAAGAATTTCGTTTTCATCCCGTGCTCCGATTTTTGACCCGCCATCGTGACGGACTGTAACCGGCCGGTCAAGCAGGGTTACACCCGTCTGCCGGGCGGTTGGGTGTCGGCGATGGACGGGCGGGCCAGAACACCGTGTCACCTGCGCGGCCGCGCCCGATTGCCGACCGGCTGGGTTTTGGGTACGGTGGCACCATGAGCACCACCATCCTCCAGATCCGCAAGGACCACCTGCCCACCACGCGCTGGCATGAACGCGCGGACGAACCCCTGGCCCCCGGCCAGGTTCGCGTGCGCATCGACCGCTTCGCGCTGACCTCCAACAACATCACCTACGCCGCGTTCGGCGAGGCGATGAACTATTGGCGCTTCTACCCGACCGGCGAGGAGGGGTGGGGCGTCATCCCGGTCTGGGGCTTTGCGACCGTGGTCGAGTCCACGCATCCCGAGGTGCCGGTCGGTGAACGGGTCTACGGCTATCTCCCGATGGCGTCGCACACCGTGCTGACGCCGGTGCGCGTGAGTGCAGGGGGCTGGGCCGACGGCGCACCGCACCGCGCCGAACTGCACCCGGTCTACAACCAGCTCACGCGCTGCGCGACCGACCCGTTCTACACGCCGGACACCGAGGACGTGCAGGCGCTGCTGCGACCGCTGTTCATCACCTCCTGGCTGATCGATGATTTCCTGGCCGACAACGATTTCTTCGGTGCCCGCGTCATGCTGCTGTCCAGCGCGTCGAGCAAGACCGCCTACGGCACCGCCTTCCAGCTGGCGCAGCGCGAGGGCATCGAGGTGGTCGGGCTGACCTCGCCGGGCAACGTGGCGTTCTGTGAAAGCCTGGGCTGCTACGACCGCGTGCTGACCTACGACCAGCTCGACGCCATCGATGCCGAAGCGGCCTGCGTGTATGTGGACTTTGCCGGCAACAGCGACCTGCGCCGCGCCATTCACACCCGGTTCGTGAACCTGAAGCACAGCAGTTCCATCGGCGGCACGCACGTCGAGCACCTGGGCGCCGCGAAAGACCTGCCTGGCCCGCGCGCCACGCTGTTCTTTGCACCGGCCCAGATCAAGAAACGGGCGGCCGAATGGGGCCCGGCAGGGCTGAACCAGCGCCTGGTCGCGGCCTGGCAAGCTTTTTCAAAGGCGGTGGCGCAGCCCGGCACGCCCTGGCTTGTGACGCAGACCCACCATGGACGCGCGGCCGTGGAGGCCGCCTATGGCCAGGTGCTGTCGGGCCGTGGCGACCCGCGCCTGGGACACATGCTGCAGGTCTAGGCCGTCGAACAGCCTGACCTGCGAGTGCGGCCCGTGGGTCAGATGCCTTTGTAGCAAATCCGTTCGTAGGTGATCGTGCCGTCCGGCTGCTTGACTGCCATGGTGTAGCACTTCAGACCCTTGCCAACGCTCTGGGCGCCTTCGCGGGCCATGGCCGTGGCGGGTGCCAGCGCGCCGACGACGGTGATGAGGGTGGTGGCCAGCAGGGCGCGGGAGGTGAGGGACTTGAACATGGCAGGGCTCCTTGAAAGTATGAAAGGGATCGAACGTCGCCACCGCAAGCGGCAGGTGACGACTTCTTCGTTGCAGGAGCCATGCCAGGCAAAAAGTTCAATCAAATCAACGGGTTGTGTTTTTCTTGGGGCTCTGGCCACGGGGCATTCGGGGCTTCTGCCGCAACGGGTGGGGGATTTCGCCCACATGGCGCAGGAGCCCGGGCTGAAAGCCTTTTCAGCTGTCGCCTCGGGTGGCCCCGGCCACGCACCGGGTCGGCCTTGACTGCGATACTTGCATGATGACCTCGCCTCTGCCCCTGCTTCCTCCCGATATCACTGTCTTCGAGCGCGGCTGGCTCTCGTCGAACAACATCCTGATCCGCGGCGCGCAGTCCACGGCGCTGATCGACAGCGGCTATGCCACGCACGCGGCGCAGACTGTCGCGCTGGTTCGCGCGGCGCTAGGCGACCGGCCGCTCGACCTGCTGGTCAACACCCACCTGCACAGCGACCATTGCGGCGGCAACGCGGCGCTGCAGGCCGCCTGGCCGGCCGTGCGGACTTCGATTCCACCGGGCCTCGCCGAACACGTGCGTAACTGGGACCCGGTGGCGCTCACCTACGCGCCCACCGGACAGAGCTGCCCGCCGTTTCGCTACGAGGCGCTGTTGCAGCCCGGCAGCGGCATCCGGCTCGGCGACCGTCAGTGGCAGATCCACGCAGCCCCTGGGCACGACACCCATTCGGTGATCCTGTTCGAGGCTGCCGAGCGCATCCTGGTCTCGGCCGACGCGCTGTGGGAGCGCGGCTTCGGCGTGGTGTTCCCCGAGCTCGAAGGCGACGACGCGTTCGACGAACTGGGCGAGACGCTCGACCTGATCGAATCGCTGGCCCCCGCCACCGTGATCCCGGGGCACGGCGCGGTCTTCACCGAGGTGGACAAAGCCATCGCCATTGCGCGCGAGCGCCTGAACGGCTTTCTGGCGAACCCGGCCAAGCACACCCGGCACGCGGCCAAGGTGCTGCTGAAGTTCAAGCTTCTGGAGGTGCAGAGCCTACCGTATGCCGCCTTCATTGCCTGGGTGCAGGCCACACCGTACTTCCGCATGATGTTTGATCGGCATCTTTCCGGGCCGGATTTTGGGCAGTGGATCGACGAGCTGGTTGCCGAACTGGTACGCAGCGGCGCGGCGATCCGCGAGGGGTTGGTGATCCGCAACGCGGGGTGAGAGCTTGCGCACCCCATGACAAGGGCGCCCGCCAGCGCCATCGTCATGGCGTTGCAGCGTTTTTCAGATCAAAGCAGCCTGATCCCGGCGCCGTTTGGCCATGAGAAGCTATGAATTCAGGACTGACCGACGAACCGCAGGGCGCCTCATGCCGGGCCTTGACCTGCAATCGTGACGCATGCTGCCGCGGCGTCCGGCGGTCAGCGCCTGCCAGGCCTCATTGACCGGCTTTCGAATACATCTCGATCTGGCATTGCATGGATCCATGGCCGTACTTGGCGCAATCGGATGGGCCGGCGACAGGAGGGGTTGACGCACACGCCGCGAGGGTGAGCAGCAGGGCGGCGCTGAGCAGTCTGATCATGTTCGCTCCTTCCGTGCCGTAGAAGCCGGCGACGAACCGGCAGGGGTTCGACTTGATTCTAAGTCTGCAATTCCAGCCATTCGTCAGGAATGGCTTCCCAAGGCGGGCGTGAAGCGGCCTGACGGAAACCATGACAGCAGCGGTGCGGTCGCCGCGTGCGGACGGCGACCGAACCCATGGCAAACCGCGCAGGCGACCGGCCGGCGCGGGGTGAGCCGCGCCCTCAGGCCCCCGCCTTCACCTTCAACCGCCACGCATGCAGCAGCGGCTCGGTGTAGCCGCTGGGCTGGGCCAGGCCCTTGAAGACCAGGTCGCTGGCGGCCTGGAAGGCGGCGCCGTCGGGGTTGGCGGCCATCGGCTTGTAGAGCGCATCGCTGGCGTTCTGCTTGTCCACCACCTTGGCCATGCGCTTGAGCGTGGACTTCACCTGCGCCTTGGTCACCACGCCGTGCTGGATCCAGTTGGCCATGTGCTGGCTGCTGATGCGCAGCGTCGCGCGGTCTTCCATCAGGCCCACGTTGTGGATGTCGGGCACCTTGGAGCAGCCCACGCCCTGGTCCACCCAGCGCACCACATAGCCCAGGATGCCCTGGGCGTTGTTGTCCAGCTCCTGCTGCTTTTCGGCGTCCGTCCACTTCGGCGTCTTGACCACGGGGATGGTCAGCAGGCCGGTCAGGATGGCGTCGCGCTCGGCGTCCACGTCGGTCTTTTCCAGCTCCTTCTGCACCTTGAACACGTCCACCTGGTGGTAGTGCAGCGCGTGCAGCGTGGCGGCGGTGGGGCTGGGCACCCAGGCGGTGTTGGCGCCGGCCTTGGGGTGGCCGATCTTGATCTTCAGCATGTCGGCCATCAGGTCGGGCATGGCCCACATGCCCTTGCCGATCTGGGCCTTGCCGCGCAGGCCGCATTCCAGGCCCACCAGCACGTTGCTCTTCTCATAGGCCTGGATCCAGGCGCTGGACTTCATGTCGCCTTTGCGCATCATCGGCCCTGCGTGCATGGCAGTGTGCATCTCGTCGCCGGTGCGGTCCAGGAAGCCAGTGTTGATAAAGGCCACGCGGCTCTTCGCGGCGGCGATGCAGGCCTTCAGGTTGACGCTGGTGCGGCGCTCCTCGTCCATGATGCCGAGCTTGACGGTGCTGTCGGGCAGGCCCAGCACCTGCTCCACGCGGCTGAACAGCTCGCAGGCAAAGGCCACCTCGGCCGGACCGTGCATCTTGGGCTTGACGATGTAGACGCTGCCCCGGCGGGTGTTGCGGATGCCGTTGATCCCATGGCCCTGCAGGTCGTGCAGTGCGATGGTGGTGGTGATCACCGCGTCCAGGATGCCTTCAGGGATCTCGCGCACGGTGCCCTGGGCGTCGGTCCAGAGGATGGCCGGGTTGGTCATCAGGTGGCCCACATTGCGCACGAACAGCAGCGAGCGGCCGTGCAGGGCCACGTCCTCGCCGCGCGGGCCGGTGTACTGGCGGTCGGGGTTCAGGCCGCGCTTGAAGGTCTTGCCGCCCTTGCTGACGTCTTCGGTCAGCGTGCCTTTCAGGATGCCCAGCCAGTTGCCGTAGGCCAGCACCTTGTCGGCCGCATCGACCACGGCCACGGAGTCTTCCAGGTCCAGGATGGTGGACAGGGCCGACTCCAGCACCAGGTCGGCGACGCCGGCCGGATCGGTCTTGCCGATGGGGTGCGTCTTGTTGATGATGATGTCCATGTGCAGGCCGTGGTGCGACAGCAGCACCGACGACGGCGCGCCCATCTCGCCCTGGAAGCCGACGAACTGGGCCGGGTTCTTCAGGCCCACCATCTGGCCGTTTTTCAGGGTGACGGCCAGCTGGTTGTCCACCACCGCGTAACCGGTGGAGTCAAGGTGCGAGCCCTTCTTCAGCGGCACGCAACGGTCCAGCACATGGCGCGCGTATTCGATGACCTTGGCGCCGCGCTTTTCGTTGTAGCCGGGGCCTTTCTCGCAGCCGTCGGCCTCGGAGATGGCGTCGGTGCCGTACAGGGCGTCATACAGGCTGCCCCAGCGGGCGTTGGCCGCGTTCAGTGCGTAGCGGGCGTTGGTGATCGGCACCACCAGCTGCGGCCCGGCCTGCAGGGCCAGCTCGGCATCGACGTTCTTGGTGGTGGCCTTGACCTTCTCGGGCACCGGCACCAGGTAGCCGATCTTCTCCAGGAACTTGCGAAAGGCCTTCATGCCGCGGGTGCCGGCGATCGGGCCGGGGTTGGCCTTGTGCCAGGCGTCCAGTTCGGTCTGCAGGCGGTCTCGCTCCGCGAGCAGGGCGATGTTCTTCGGGGCCAGGTCGGCCACGATGGCGTCGAAGCCTTTCCAGAAGGCGGCGCTGTCGACGCCGGTGCCGGGCAGGACCTGGGTTTCGATGAACTGGTGCAGCTCGGTGGCGACTTGCAGGCGGTGCGCGGGGGTGCGTTCGGTCATGGTGTGAAACCTCGAGAAGAATGGAAAGAAAAGGTCTGACGGGCCGTCAGGCCGGGAAAAAATCAAGCACGGCGCCCAGCGTGGAGGCCGTTCGTGTGGGCTGGGTGCCAAGCTCCTCGAACGGCAGGCCGGCGCGGTTGACCCACAGCGTGGTGTAGCCGTACCAGGCGGCGCCCAGCGCATCCCAGCTGTTGCAGCTGACGAAGACGATTTTCTCAGGGGGCGCGCCGATGGCATGCACGCCGAGCGCGTAGGCCTCGGGATGGGTCTTGTAGTGGCGCACCCGGTCCACGCTGATGACGTGGTCGAGCAGGTCCGCCAGCCCCGCGTTGCGCACCACGGCGCCCAGCATCTCGGGGTCGCCATTGCTCAGGATGCCGGTGGGAATGCCGCGCGCCTTCAGGGCCGTCAGCACCTCGCGTGCATCGCCGAAGGCGTCCAACTTGCGGTATTGGGCCATCAACCGGTCAACATTCGAATCCATTTCAGCCTTCCCCAGCGTCGCTGGGTCATTTCCTGCTATCTTTTTGATGGCATAGACCAATGCGGCCCGCGTCAGTTCGCCGAAGGGCCGATAGAAGGGCGGGCTGATGTCGGGCGTGCCCAGTTGGCCGTAGCGCCGGCTCGTGGTCACCAGTCGTGTGTATTCGATCTGCTTGTCGCGCCAGAGCAGGCTCAGCGCCTGCCCTCGGCCGGGAAAAAGCTGTTCGGCCAGTTGCGCCACGCTGTACACATCGAACAAGGTGCCGTAGGCGTCGAACAGCACGGCGCGCGGTGCCGGTGCGTCGTGACGGGGCGCATGGGGTTTGTCCATGCCCGCACTGTATTCGAAACCTCGTTGCCTATTGATGCAGTCGATAGTGGTTTATCCGTGACAAGAATAAACCTAATCGACGATGGTTTGGCCCGCCGGCCGCTGCAGGCCGTGTTTTTCGATGCGGTAGCGCAGGGTGTCGCGGCTGATGTCGAGCAGCCGGGCGGCGCGCGTCACGTTCCATTGGGCCTGCTCCAGGGCCTGGATGAGGTGCTGGCGCTCAACGGCCTCCAGCGAGGCGCCGCCGGCCGGCCCCGGGGCGGCGGCCGCCGCGCGCGGAGCTGCCGGGCGCGGGCCCAGCGCCAGATCGGCCGCGCCCAGCGGCTGGCCCTGGTTCAGCAGCACGGCCCGCTCCACCACGTTGCGCAGCTCGCGCACGTTGCCGGGCCAGGTGTGTGCGCGCAAGGCGTCGCAGGCCGACGCATCGAGCATCGGCGGTGCCTTGCCATAGCGCTGCGCCATCTGGGCCAGGAAGCGCCGCGCCAGCAGCAGCACGTCGTCGCCGCGCGCGCGCAACGGGGGGATGTTGATCTGGAACACCCGCAGGCGGTACAGCAGATCGGCACGAAAGCGCCCGGCCTCCACCAGCTGGTCCAGGTCGCGGTTGGTGGCGCAGACCACGCGCACGTTGACCAGCCGGTCCTGCAGCGCGCCCAGGCGGCGCACGCGGAAGTTCTCCAGCACGCGCAGCAGCTTGGCCTGCAGCGACAGGTCGAGCTCGCCGATCTCGTCCAGGAACAGCGTGCCGCCGTCGGCGGCCTCGATCAGGCCGATCTTGCGCGCCTGCGCGTCGGTGAAGGCGCCCTTCTCATGGCCGAACAGCTCGCCCTCGATCAGGTGCGCCGGCAGCGCGGCACAGTTGATTTCCACGAACGGGGCCGAGGCGCGCGGACCCGCGTAGTGGCAGGCGCGCGCCACCAGCTCCTTGCCGGCGCCGGTCTCGCCCAGAACCAGGACTGGCGCGCCGGGGGAGCCATCGGCCGGTTCGCTCAGGGCCATGGTGCGCACCAGGTCGCGCAGCGCCTGCATGGGCGCCGAGTCGCCGGCGAGCGCCTCCAGGCTGGATTCGTCGGCCTCTTTCTTCTGGTAGTAGTCCAGCGCCCGGCGCGTGCCGCGCTCGGCCAGCGCACGGTCCACCACGGCCTTCAGGCTGGCCAGCGCCACAGGCTTGGTCAGCAGGTCCATGTAGCCGGCCTTCATCGCGTCGATCGCCACCGGCACGCTGGCGTGTCCCGTCACCATCACGCAGCGCAGCTCGGCGTCGATCTTGCGCAGCGCGCCGATGACCTCCAGGCCATCCAGGCCCGGCAACTGGAAGTCCACGATGGCCACGTCGGGCATGACGCGGCGTGCCGCCTCCACGCCGGCCGGGCCGTCGTGAGCGACCTCCACGGTGTGCCCGAGCTTCTCGAAAAAGCGGGCAACGTTGCGGGCCAGCACGGCCTCGTCTTCAATGATCAGCAGCATGGCCATGGGGCGTCCTCAGGAGGTGGCGGCGCGGGGCAGCACGATTTCGACACAGGTGCCCCGCGGCGAATTGGCGCTCAGCGTGACCTCGCCCTGCCATTGCGTGACCATGCGTTTGACCAGTGCCAGCCCGATGCCCAGCCCGCCGCTCTTGGTGCTGAAGAAGGGGCGGAACAGGCGCTGGCGCACCTCGTCGGAAATGCCGTGGCCGGTGTCGGTGAGGCGCAGCACGCAGCGTGCGCCGGTCTGCTGCAGGGTGGCCGTGATTTCGCCGCCGTCGGGCATGGCGTCGATGGCGTTGGCAATCAGGCTCAGCACGATCTGGCGCAGCATGGCGGGGTGCGCGCGCACCGGAGCCGGGTCGTGCTCGGGTGCCTGCCAGCGGATGTTGCGGCGCATCATCTCGGCGCCCATCTCCTCCAGGCAGGCGCGCACCAGCGGGCCCAGCGCCACGGCCTCGTCCTGCAGCTGCGGCGCCTGCGAGACGCGCACCAGCTCGGTGATCCAGCGGTCGGCGCGGTCCACGGCCGAGGTGATGTCCTGGCAGTGCTCGGTGGTTTCCGCCGGCTCGGAGGTGCCGTCCTGCAGCATCTCGGCCGAAACCCGGATCGAGGCCAGCGGGTTGCGCAGGTTGTGCGCCACGGCCCCCGCCAGTTCGACGGCGGTGGCCAGGGTCTGGGTCTCGGCCAGCCGGGCCTGCTGCTCGCGCAGGGTGCGGTCGGCACGCGCCACGATCCAGTACAGCGACAGGAACAGGCCGAGTGCCGAGGCCGCGCAGGCCAGCCAGAGCTGGATCAGGCCTTCGCGGATCGCCTCGTTGAGTTGCACTGGCACCTTGTAGAACTCCATCACGCCCACGACCTGTCCGCCGGGGGCGTCGCGCACCGGGATGTAGCTCTCGACAAAGAACGGCGCGCGCAGCGCCAGGCCCTCGTGCTCGGCCTTGGCCGGGCCGTCGCTGCCCAGGCGCCCGGAATGCACCACCAGCTCTCCCTTGAGCGCGTCGTCGAGCTCGTCGTTCACTGGGTAGCGCCGGCCCACCAGCGCGGCGTCGGTGGACCAGAGCATCGTGCCATCACGGCTGTAGGCGTTGGCGCGCACCGGCTCGCGCATGCTGGTCACGTGCTCCATCGAACTGAGAAAGCGCGTGCGCAGCTCCGGGTCCTGCGGGTTCAGAAAGAAGCCGCCCGAGTGGTCGGTGGTGAGCAGGTTCTGCACGAAGTCCATCGTGACTTCGCCTTCGCGTTGCAGCATGCGCTGCGTCAGCATGTTCGACAGCAGCCAGCCCAGCCCCAGGGCGATGATGACGATCACCGCCAGGCTCGTCACGGCAAAACGCCGCTTGAGGTTCAGCGGCGGGATGGGGCGGGAATCGGGGGCCATGCTGGGGGTTCTCCGGTGGGGCACTCTACGCCAACTGGGTGATTTCACCCAATTCTCCGGGGGTGGTCTGCGTGATTTCCCCCATCTTTGGGTGGGGCATGGTTGCAAGTGCTTGATTCATATGGATGTTCTTCAGTCATTCAGGTCTGGCACATCCCATGCAATGCAAGGATCGAACCTGACGGCGGGCGTCAGGTCAACCAGGCCACGGACATCCACCATGCGAATCGGCAAACCCAGCTTGCGCGACAGCTTCTTTGGCTGGCTCGGCGGCGCCGCATCCCCTGAGCGGTCCGATGCCCAGCGGCGCACCCACCGCATCCGCGAGCGCATGCTGCGTGAACTGATGCAGGGCCCGGCCGGTGGGGTGTCCGTGCTCGCGCGCCAGATTGCCATGGCGGCGGATGCGCAGACACTCTGGTATTTCCGCAGCGAATTGATGCAGGCCTTGTCGCGCCGCTGTGGCGAGGCCGCCGCCGCGGCGACACTGGCCGAACTCACCCCCCTGTTCCATGGGCTGGTGCCGGCCAGCCTGATGCCCGGTGGTGCCGGACCCCGCCGGCGTTGACGCTGCGGCTTGCCCGCGACGGCGCGCACGGTGTAGCCTTGGGGCTCCTTCCTGCCTGCACTCCAGCCTGCCATGCCCGCCCATATCCAGTCCCACCACGCCAGCCACAGCCCCTACAAGAACAAGATCGTCAGCGCGGCCGAGGCGGTGCAGCTGATCCATGACGGCGACACGGTGGCCACCGGCGGCTTTGTCGGCATCGGCTTTGCCGAGGCCATCGCGGTGGCGCTGGAAGAGCGCTATGTGGCCACCCAGCAGCCGCGCGACCTGGCCTTGGTTTATGCGGCTGGACAGGGCGATGGGAAGACGCGAGGCCTCAACCACCTGGGCCACCCCGGCCTGCTGCGCCGCGTGATCGGCGGACACTGGGGCCTGGTGCCGACGGTGCAGAAGCTGGCGGTGGACAACTTGATCGAAGCCTGGTGTCTGCCGCAGGGTGTGATCACGCACCTGTTTCGCGACATCGCCGCCGGCAAGCCCGGCACGCTCACGCGGGTCGGGCTGGACACGTTTGTGGATCCGCGTCACGGCGGTGGCAAGCTCAATGCGCGCACCACCGAGGATCTGGTGCGTGTCATGCCGATCGATGGCGAGGACTACCTGTTTTACAAGGCCTTCCCGATCCAGGTCGGGATCATCCGTGCCACCACGGCCGATCCTGACGGCAACCTCACGATGGAGCGCGAGGCCCTCACCCTGGAGGCGCTGGCCATCGCCATGGCCGCGCGCAACTCGGGCGGCGTGGTGATCGCGCAAGTGGAGCGCATCGCCGAACGCGGCACGCTGCATCCGCGCCAGGTCAAGGTGCCCGGCGTGCTGGTCGACGCGGTGGTGGTGGCCATCGACCCGGCGCACCACCAGCAGACCTTCGCCGAGCCCTACAACCCGGCGTTCTCGGCCGAGATCCGTGTGCCCATGGACAGCGTGCTGCCGATGGGCCTGTCCGAGCGCAAGATCATTGCGCGCCGCGCGGCCCTGGAGCTGCGCCCGCACCAGGTGGTGAATCTGGGCATCGGCATGCCGGAGGGCGTGGCCAGCGTCGCGGCCGAGGAGCGCATCATCGACCTGGTCACGCTGACGGCCGAGCCCGGCGTGGTCGGCGGCATTCCGGCCGGCGGGCTGAATTTCGGCGCGGCGGTGAATCCGCAGGCCATCATCGACCAGCCCAACCAGTTCGACTTCTACGACGGCGGCGGGCTGGACATCGCCATCCTCGGGCTGGCGCAGGCCGACCAGCACGGCAACCTCAACGTCAGCAAGTTCGGCCCGCGTCTGGCGGGGGCGGGCGGCTTCATCAACATCAGCCAGAACGCGCGCATCGTGGTGTTTGTCGGCACCTTCACCGCCGGCGCGCTGGAGGTGCGCGTGAAGGATCGCCAGCTGCGCATCACGCATGAAGGCGGCGCGCGCAAGTTCGTGCGCGAAGTCGAGCACCGCACTTTCAGCGGCTCCGAAGCGCTCAAGCGCGGGCAGCGCGTGCTGTACGTGACCGAGCGCTGCGTATTCCAGCTGGTGGCCGACCCCGAGGGCGCCAGCGCGCTGGAGTTGATCGAACTGGCACCCGGCATCGACCTGCAACGCGACGTGCTCGACCACATGTCGTTCGAGCCGCGCATCAGCGCCGACCTGCAGGCGATGGACGCGCGCCTGTTCGACGAGGAGACCATGGGCCTGCGCGAGCAGCTGCTGGACCGCCCGCTCGACGAGCGTTTCGCGCTGGATGCGGCCCGTCGCCGCTTCCATATCGACTTCTCGGGCCTGCAGGTCAATTCGAGCTCCGTCATTGCGGCGCTGGAGGCGGCCGTGCGCGAGCGGCTGGAGCCCCTGGGCCATCGGGTGGACGTGGTGGTGAACTACGACCATTTCGGCATCGTGCCGGAGCTGCTCGACGAGTATTCGGCCATGGTCAAGCGCCTGGCCGCGGCGTTCTATGGCCGCGTCACCCGCTACGGAACCACCGGCTTCCTGAAGTCGAGGCTGTAAGGGCTGCGACCGGCCTGTCAGCACCGGTTCTGATGAATTTTGCCGATAACCCAGGGTGGGTTGGTCTTTCGTTGCTACAAAAAAGATACTTATGACGGCCGGATCGCCCGGCGATCACCTGGCTGGTGTAGCCGGTGTGGCGGCGCCCATCACGCCCACCACGCCCCCCAGGCTGGCCACCAGTCTCTGGTAGTCCGGGTGGGTGCGCAGCAATTCACGCCCGGTGGCGATCAGCTGGTCCACCTGGTCAGCGCTCAGCGCGAAGCTGGTGGGGATCTCGTTCAGAAAGCGCCGCAGCGGCCCGTCCGGCATGCTGTCGAAGCTCAGGCGGATGAAGTACGGAGTCACGGGGCGCTGCGGGGTCGACAGCTGCCGGGCCCAGGCCTCGACGCTTTGCTGCGTCTGCTGCAGCGTGGCCACGTTGTAGCGGTGCAACTGGATGTTGGTGACCGCGTTCAGCGTGTTCTCGATCGAGGGGGCTCGGCTCGTGGCGCCGATGCCCAGGGGCGTGTCCGCGGCTGCGTTGACCGAGATGAAGGCAATGCGCTGCGGCACCTGGATGTTCATGTCCTTCTGGAACTGGCGCGCGCCGCCGACCAGCTCGATGGTGTCGAGCATGGCGCGCAGACCCAGGTTGTCGGTGATGCCGCCATCGACGAACTGCGCATAGCGGTGGCGCACCTTGTCGTTGTAGGTTTCGTTGTCGCGAACGACCATGGCCAGGTTGGGGTCGTTGGCATCGCGCTGGCGCGCGGCCGTCAGCCAGGCGGGGGGGCGGCGCGAGCAGCCGCTGTAGTTCTCGACGACCACCGGATCGAAGACCACCGGCACCGCGCTGGACGCGGTCACAGCCCTCGCCAGCGAGAAGCTGTTGAGGTCCGAGCACAGCAGGTCGAAGTATTCCTGGCTGAAGGTGAAGCGCTCGCCCGACGCCAGGTCGGACGTGTTGATGAGGATCAGCGGCGCGTTCTTGCGGATCAGGTCGCTGAAGGTGGCCTCGCCGAACAGGTTCTCCTTGTAGTACGACACCGCGGTCTCGGTGCGGTCGTGGCTGCTGAACCACTGCAGCGGGTTGAACAGGCTGCGCAGCAGGGCGCCTTCGATGTTGCGCCGCAGGAACCGCGCCTCGAAGTCCTCGAAGAGGCGGTTGCCGTAGAGGCCGTAGTAGGCCGAGGTGAAGCTGCCGCCGGAGACCGAACTGATGACGTTGACCGCCTCCAGCAGGCTGCGCTCGGTACCTTGCAGGCGCACGCGGGTGTCGCGCAGTTCCTGCATCACGCCGTAGGCCAGCGCGGCCGCGCGCGTGCCGCCGCCGGAAAACGCCACCGCCAGCGACAGCTCGTCCGAGCGCTGGTTCAGGGTGCGGTTGAAGGTTTCCAGCGTGTAGCCGGGCCGGTCTTCCCCGCTCAGCAGGGGCTTGTTGTCGATGACACCGAAGCTGGTGCAGGCGCTCACCAGAACGGCGGCCGCCAGCGCCGTGGCCCGCAGGGCCCAGGGCTTGCGGCGGTCGCTGGGTTCAGTCCCGTGGGCCGAATCAGGTTTTCGCGCGACACGCATGGCGGGGATCATCGGAACGCACAGGTCAGTCGCCGAGTTCGATACCCAGGTCGCGCGCGGTCTGCAAGGTGTCGCTGTCCAGCGGCACGGCCTTCATGCGCCCGGCGACTTCCTCCAGCGCGACGTAGTTCACATTCGGGAAGCCGAGCGCCACCATGATGCCGGACTGCCCCTCGCCCAGCGCGCGCACGGCGGCGGTTCCGAAGCGCATGGCCGCCAGCCGGTCGAAGGAGGTCGGGCTGCCGCCGCGCAGCAGGTGGCCGAGCACCACCACCCGCGTGTCCTTGCCAGTGCGTTCCTGGATGGCCCGGCCGACCCGTTCGCCGATGCCACCCAGGCGCTCGGCGTGGCCGATCTCGGCCGCCTCCACCACCTCGCGGTGCCCGTGCGCCGGCTCAGCGCCCTCGGCCACCAGCACGATGGTGTAGGGGTGTCCCTCGACGTCGCGGGCGACCACCTTGGCGGCCACCTTGTCGATGTCAAAGGGGATCTCGGGGATCAGCACCGCATGCGCGTTGCCGGCAATGCCGGTGTGCAGCGCGATCCAGCCGGCATAGCGCCCCATCACTTCCACCACCATCACCCGCTGGTGGCTCTCGGCCGTGCTGTGCAGGCGGTCCAGGCACTCGGTGGCGAAGGCCACGGCGGTGTCGAAGCCGAAGGTGGTGAAGGTCTTGTCGAGGTCGTTGTCGATGGTCTTGGGCACGCCCACGACGCGCAGGCCCTTCTGGTGCAGCGCGTTGGCGATGGTGAGCGAGCCGTCGCCGCCGATGGACACCAGCGCGTCCAGTTCCTTCATCGCAAAGTATTCGAGGATCTCGCCCGAGCGGTCCACGTCGCGGGTGCTGCCATCCGGCATCTTCATCGGGAAGTGCAGCGGGTTGCCGCGGTTGGTGGTGCCCAGGATGGTGCCGCCGAGGTGGGCAATGCCGCGCACCCGCTCCTTGGTGAGGCGGAACACGCCGCCGTCGGGGTAGCGCTCGGGAAACAGGATGCCGTTGAAGCCGTCGCGGATGCCGTAGCACTCCCACCCACGGTTGATGGCGGCGACGACGACCGAGCGGATCACGGCGTTCAGGCCCGGGGCATCGCCGCCCCCTGTGCACACGGCGATGCGTCGAATGGTGCTGGACATGCAGGTATCCCTCTGAATCAACATTGGAAGAAACGGGCGAGCGCTAAGCCTTGTGCAGCACCTTGGCCACCGGGTTGTGGCGCAGCCTGAAGGCGTCGGGCATGCCGGAGCCCAGCAGCGGGCGCAGGTACATGCGGAACGCGTCGGTCACATCGGTGCCGCTGGCGGCGATGAATTCGTCCTCCATCACGCGCGTCTTTCCGGCCACGGCTTCCAGCGGCAGCAGCTCGTAATCGACCGAATAGAAACCGGTGCGCTTGATCGCGACCGAGCCATCGCGCCCGCCCCACAGCGCGAACTGCACGGCCTTTTCGCCCACTTCGCGCGCCTCGCGCTGGTCCACGTCCGAGACGCAGCCGATGAACGAGCGCTGCAGGTAGCCGAAGGTGTCGCCGCGCACGCGCTTGATCTTGAGCTTGGCCTTGATCTCCTCGCACAGCAGGTCCGCCAGCGCGCCATTGCCGGAAAGCTGCACGTTGCCGTGCGCGTCGTGCTCCAGATCTTTGGCCAGCAGGGCGGCCATCGGCTTGCCGCTGGCGTCGTGGATGCCTTCGGATACGGCAATCACGCAGCGGCCATGGCGCTCGTACATGCTTTTCACGTCGGCCAGGAAATTCTCCAGATTGAACGTGCGCTCGGGCAGGTAGATCAGGTGCGGGCCGTCGTCGGGAAACTTTTTGCCCAGCGTGGAGGCAGCGGTCAGAAAGCCCGCATGGCGCCCCATCACGACGCCGACATACACGCCGGGCAGGGCCGCGTTGTCCAGGTTGGCCCCGGCGAAGGCCTGCGCGACGAAGCGCGCGGCCGACGGAAAGCCCGGCGTGTGGTCGTTGCCGACCAGGTCGTTGTCGATCGTCTTCGGGATGTGGATGCTGCGCAGCGGATAACCGGCTTTTTGCGCCTCCAGGCTTACGATGCGCACCGTGTCGGACGAATCGTTGCCGCCGATGTAGAAGAAGTGCTCGATTTCGTGCGCCTGCAGCACCTTGAAGATTTCCTGGCAATAGGCCAAGTCGGGCTTGTCGCGGGTGGAGCCTAGCGCCGAGGCGGGCGTGCCGGCCACCAGCTCCAGATTGTGGTGGGTTTCCTGCGTCAGGTCGACAAAATCTTCATTGACGATGCCGCGCACGCCGTGCCGTGCACCGTAGATGCGCTCGATGTTGCCGAAGCGGCGCGCCTCCAGTGCCACGCCCACCAGGGACTGGTTGATGACGGCGGTGGGGCCGCCGCCCTGGGCGACGAGTATTTTTCCGGATGCCACGGGGATTTCCTTTGTTCTTGAGGGTGGAGAACGTCGAGGGTGTCATTGTGCCCCCGAAGCCGCCGGCAAGCCGGTTCTGGCGCCACGTCAGATGGCCGGAGCGCCGTAGGGCCCTCGCAGCGGAACTGCAGGCATTTTTCATGCCCGTTCAGGGCGAAGCCCCGGGGCGGCCGGGCCGCCGGCGCCTTGAAGTCAGGGCTTCTCCAGGCCGAAGATAGGTGACCCGAGGCGCGGCACGCCCGAGGGTGTGCCGTGGTGAGCGCCCCCAAAGGCTTTGGACCTGCATGTGCTGCGACGGGAGGCTTGTGTCCGGGATGAAATCAATCGATGAAAGGGGTTGATTTTTGACTTTCATCCGCCTAATCTGTGCGCATGGACAAACTCAAGGCCTTCGAATCCTTTGTCTCTGTCGCCACCAAGGGCAGCTTGACGGCGGCCGCCAAGGCCGAGGGCGTGGCGCCAGCCATCATGGGCCGGCGGCTCGACGCGCTGGAGGAGCACCTGGGCGTGAAGCTGCTGGTGCGCACCACGCGGCGCATCACGCTGACGCACGAAGGCAGTGCGTTTCTGGAAGACTGCCAACGCCTGCTGGCCGACGTGGCCAATGCCGAGGCCAGCGTGTCCGAGGGCGGTGTGAAGGCCAGCGGGCACCTGCGCATCACGGCGCCGGCCGGCTTTGGCCGACGGCATGTGGCGCCGCTGGTGCCACGCTTTCGGGAACTGCACCCGGAGGTGACGATTTCTCTCAACCTCAGCGACCGCGTGGTGGACCTGGCCGGCGAAGGTTTCGACTGCGCGGTGCGTGTGGGCGACATGCCCGATTCCTCGCTGGTCAGCGTGCGCCTGGCCGACAACCGGCGCCTGTGCGTGGCCGCCCCACGCTACCTGCAGCAACATGGCACGCCGCAGCATCCGGCCGAACTGGCGCGTTTTGACTGTCTGACCCTGTCCAGCGACGCCTCGCAGACGCGCGGCTGGGCGTTTCGTGTTCCGCGCAACACCGGTGGGCGAAAGCAGGAAGGCGCCGTGCCAGGCGCGGGGCTGCCCGCGGACGGCGCCGGCGAGGTCGTGCACTTCAAGCCGGGCGGGCCACTGGACTGCTCGGACGGGCAGGTTCTGCACGACTGGTGCCTGGCCGGCTACGGCATTGCCTGGCGCAGCACCTGGGAGGTCGAGGCCGAAATCGCAGCGGGCCTGCTGGTGCCCGTGCTGGAAGAATTCGGCGCGCCGCCGAACGGCATCTATGTGGTGTTTCCGCAGCGCAAGCACCTGCCGCTGCGACTGAGGCTGTGGATGGACTACCTGAAGCACCACTATGGGCAAGCCACCTTCTGGCGGGGCGTGCTGCCGGGCGCGCCCGGTCGGAGCGCGGCCGCATGAGCCTTGAAGCCGGTCTGGCCTACGCCCACCTGTTGGCCATTCTCTCGCTGGTCGTGTTCCTGTCCAGCGAGGCCGCGCTGTGCCGCGCCGAGTGGATGAACGAAGCCGTGGTGCGCCGCCTGGGCCGGCTGGACCTGATCTACGGGCTGTCGGCGCTGGCCGTGCTACTGACCGGACTGGCGCGCATCGATCTGGGCATGAAGGGCAGCGCCTGGTACTGGGGCAACCCCTGGCTGCACGCCAAGCTGGCGTTGCTGGTGGTGATCGGTGCGCTGTCGATCCAGCCGACCCGGATGTTCATTCGCTGGCGGCGCGCGCTGGACGCCGGGGCAGGCTTGCCGCCGCCGCAGGAGGTGCGCCGGGTGCGTCGCCTGGTGATGTGGCAGGCGCACCTGCTGGCGCTGGTGCCTCTGGCTGCCGTGCTGCTGGCGCGCGGTTTCGGCTCATGAGAGTACGCACCGGCCCGTAAAATCCCCCGATGCTCTCAGTCAAACAGGAATTGCTCGCGGCGCTGGCCGACGCGCTGGAACAACTCTCCCCCGGCGCTGGCTCCAAGGCTGCCTTCGAGTCGCCCAAGGTGGCCGCCCACGGCGACTTCGCCTGCACCGCCGCGATGCAGTTGGCCAAGCCGCTCAGGCTCAACCCGCGCCAGCTGGCCGAAACTCTGCGTACCGCCTTGTTGGCCCTGCCGGCTTACCAGCGCTGGGTTTCGGACATCGACATCGCCGGCCCCGGCTTCATCAATATCCGGCTCCAGCCTGCGGCCAAGCAGCAGATCGTGAGCGCGGTGCTGCAGGCGGGGGCGTGCTTCGGCTTCCAGGCGCCGCGTAACGAACGCGTGCTGGTCGAGTTCGTCTCGGCCAACCCGACCGGCCCGCTGCACGTCGGCCACGGGCGCCAGGCCGCTTTGGGCGACGCGATCTGCAACCTGTTCGCGACGCAGGGCTGGCAGGTGTACCGCGAGTTCTATTACAACGACGCCGGCGTGCAGATCGCCACGCTGGCCAACAGCACCCAGCTGCGCGCCAAAGGCTTCAAGCCCGGTGACGCCGAGTGGCCCGAAGCCGCCTACAACGGCGAGTACATCCAGGACATTGCCAACGATTTCATTGCCGGCAAGACCGTCACGTCGGACGACCGCGCATTTACGGCCAGCGGCGACATCGAGGACCTGGACAGCATCCGCCAGTTCGCCGTGGCCTACCTGCGCCACGAGCAGGATCTGGACCTGAAGGCCTTCCAGGTCCGTTTCGACCACTACTACCTGGAGTCCAGCCTGTACACCAGCGGCCGCGTCGAGGCCACGGTGAACCGGCTGGTCGCCAACGGCAAGACCTACGAGCAGGATGGCGCGCTGTGGCTGCGGTCCACCGACTACGGCGACGACAAGGACCGCGTGATGCGCAAGGGCGATGGCGGCTACACCTACTTCGTGCCGGACGTGGCCTATCACATTGCCAAGTGGGAGCGCGGCTTCACCAAGGTCGTCAACATCCAGGGCACCGACCACCACGGGACGATCGCGCGCGTTCGCGCCGGCCTGCAGGCGGCCAGTGTGGGCATCCCCGAGGGCTACCCGGACTACGTGCTGCACACCATGGTGCGGGTGGTCAAGGGCGGCGAGGAAGTCAAGATCAGCAAGCGCGCCGGCAGCTACGTCACGCTGCGCGACCTGATCGAATGGACCAGCACCGACGCCGTGCGCTTCTTCCTGCTGTCGCGCAAGCCCGACACCGAATACACCTTCGACGTCGATCTGGCCGTGCAGAAGAACAACGACAACCCGGTCTATTACGTGCAGTACGCCCATGCACGCATCTGCTCGGTGCTGGCGGCCTGGGGCGGGGATGCGTCCGAGCTGGGCGAGACCGACCTTTCGCCGCTGGACAGCACGGCGGCCCAGACGCTGATGCTGGCGCTGGCGAAATATCCCGAGATGCTCACTGCGGCCGCGCAGGACAACGCCCCGCACGACGTGACCTTCTATTTGCGTGACCTGGCCGCGACCTACCACAGCTATTACGATGCCGAGCGCATCCTGGTCGACGACGAAGCCATCAAACGCGCGCGGCTGGCGCTGATCGCCGCCACGGCACAGGTATTGCACAATGGCCTGGCGGTGCTGGGTGTTTCGGCGCCCAACCGGATGTGAGAGACAAGATGAGACAAGCACAACATGGCGGCACCTTTCTGGGCATCATCATCGGTGTGGTGATCGGGCTGGCCGGCGCCTTGGCCGTGGCCATCTACGTGACCAAGGTGCCCGTGCCCTTCATGAACAAGAACCAGCCGCGCAAGGCCGAGCAGGATGCGGCCGAGGCGCAGAAGAACAAGAACTGGGACCCGAACGCGCCCTTGTATGGCAAGAACCCGGCGCGGCCCGCCTCGGCAGCCAGCGAGCCGGCTGCGGCGCCCGCTGCGGCGGCCGCGTCCGCATCCGCCAAGGGCGCCCGACCGGCCGACAATCCGCCAGCGGCCGCAGCCCCGCCCAAACCGGCGGCAGCCGCAACAGGGGCAGATCCGCTCGGCGATCTGGCCAAGTCCAAGTCCGGCGCCACGGCCGACCCGTTCACCTATCTGGTGCAAGCCGGCGCGTTTCGCACGCCCGAAGACGCCGAGGCCCAGCGTGCCAAGCTCAGCCTGATGGGTGTCGAGGCCAAAGTGACCGAGCGTGAACAGTCCGGTCGCACGGTGTACCGGGTGCGCGTGGGCCCGTTCGACAACAAGGAAGCGGCCGACCGCATGAAGGAACGCATCGACGCCGGCGGGATGGAATCCACGCTGGTGCGCGTGCAACGGTAAATGCCGCGCGGGGCCGGAACTTACCGGAGCCGGCGTGCTCCATGAACCGATAGGAGTGTGAATCAATGAAACGTCGTGAATTTTCCCTGACGGCGGCTGCCGTTCTCGTGCCCGCCATGCTCGGCGCCACCGCCGCGCGGGCGCAGCCGGCCAAGCCGCGTGAAGGCAAGGACTACCTGGTGCTGGGCAAGCAAGCCCCGACGGACGCGCCCGCCGGCAAGATCGAGGTGGTCGAATTCTTCTGGTACAGCTGCCCGCACTGCAACGCGTTCGAGCCGACGCTGGAGGCCTGGGTGAAAAGCCTGCCCAAGGACGTGAGCTTCAAGCGCGTGCCGGTGGCCTTCCGCGACGACTTTTCACCGCAGCAGCGCCTGTACTACACGCTGGAGGCCATGAACAAGGTCGACGAGCTGCATGCCAAGGTCTTTCGGGCGGTGCACGGCGAGCGCCAGGCGCTCAACACCGACGAGGCCATTATTGCCTGGGCCGAAAAGCAGGGGCTGGACAAGGCGAAGTTCACTGAAACCTTCCGCTCGTTCTCGGTGGCCAGCAAGCTGCGCCGGGCGGTGCAGCTGCAGGACGCCTACAAGGTCGAGGGGGTGCCGGCGCTCGGCATTGCCGGGCGGTACTACACCGATGGCTCGCTGGCCGGCAGCATGGAGCGCGCGTTGCTGGTCACCGACTACCTGCTGGCCGAGGTGCGCAAGGCACGCTGAGCGCGGCCCCGCGGATCAGGCCCGGCCCGCCACGGCGGGCTTTTTTGTGGGCGCACGCCGGGCAATGCCCAACCGGGCCTTTACAATGATCAGCAAGATTCGTGCCTTTATGAAACATCTGTATCCCGCCCTGTTGACTGCCGCCCTGGCCTTGGCGGGGGCCTGCGCGCACGCCGAGCGTGCCGACCGAGACAAGCCGCTGACCATCGACGCCGATGCGTTGCGTCACGATGACCAGAAACAGATCACCCTCTTCACCGGGCGGGTGACCGCCAACAAGGGCACCATCGCCATGCGTGGCGCGCGGCTCGAAGTGCGCCAGGACGTGCAGGGCAACCAGTTCGGCATCCTGACTGCCGATCCCGGGCAGCGCGCCTATTTCCGGCAAAAGCGCGAGGGCATGGACGAGTTCATCGAGGGTGAGGCCGAGCAGATCGAATACGACAGCGCAGCGGACACCGTGCGCCTGCTGCGCAAGGCCGAACTGCGCCGCTTCCAGGGCGCAACCATTGCCGACGAGGTCTTCGGCAGCGTGATCGTCTACAACGGCACCACCGAGATCTTCACCGTGGATGGGCAAGCCGGGGGCGGGGGGCGCGTGCGGGCGATCCTGGCGCCGCGCCAGGCGGCGTCGGCACCCGCTCGCGCGGCATCGGGGGCGGCCCCGGCTGCGCGTGCGACCGCCTCGCAGCCCGCGCCGGCCCTGCGTCCCAGCAGCAGCCTGGGCGGGGAGCGCAAGTGAACGGCGCGGCACTGGCGGTGCCCGCAACGGGCATTGAGGCTGCCGGCGCGAGCCGGCTGGAGGTGCGCAGCCTTCAGAAGTCCTATGGCAAGCGCCAGGTCGTCAAGGATGTGTCGCTGAGCGTCCTCAATGGCGAGGTGGTCGGCCTGCTGGGCCCCAACGGCGCGGGCAAGACCACATCCTTCTACATGATCGTCGGTCTGGTGCGGGCCGACGCCGGCGAGATCAGCATCGACGGCCAGCGCATCGACTCCATGCCGATCCACCGGCGCTCGCGCCTGGGTCTGTCCTATTTGCCGCAGGAGGCGTCGATCTTTCGCAAGCTCACCGTCTCGGAGAACGTGCGTGCGGTGCTGGAGCTGCAGCACGACAGCGCCGGCAAACCGCTGGACAAGGCCGAGATCGACCGTCGCCTGAACGGCCTGCTGCAGGACCTGCGCGTGGAGCATCTGTACGACTCGCCAGCGCCCGCGCTGTCGGGCGGCGAGCGCCGGCGCGTGGAGATCGCCCGCGCGCTGGCCACCCAGCCGCGCTTCATCCTGCTGGACGAGCCGTTTGCCGGCATCGACCCGATCGCGGTGATCGAGATCCAGCGCATCGTCGCCTTCCTCAAGTCGCGCGGCATCGGCGTGCTGATCACCGACCACAACGTGCGCGAGACCCTGGGCATCTGTGACCACGCCTACATCATCAGCGACGGCAAGGTGCTGGCCAAGGGTACGCCGGCAGAGATCGTGGACAACGCCGAGGTGCGCCGCGTGTACTTGGGCGAGCACTTCCGCATGTAATGATGGCCCCCACGCTTGCCACTGCGTGTGCTGCGCTGCCCCCCGGGTGGGCCCGCCTTGCTAGGGGCGGCCCGGCGCTGCGGCGTCTGGTCGCCGTGCGACCATGAAGCAGGGCCTTTCGCTGCGGGTTTCGCAGCATCTAGCACTCACTCCCCAGCTGCAGCAGTCGATCCGTTTGCTGCAGCTTTCCACACTGGAGCTCAGCCAGGAGGTCGAGCAGATGCTCGACGACAACCCGTTCCTGGAGCTGAACGCCGAGGAGGCGCCGCGTGAGGAATTCGGACTGCCGCAGGTCGACACCCCGGTGCGCCGCGATGACCTTGAGGCGGAGAGTGCTTCCAGTTCGATAGCAAGCAATGACCAGGCGACGCTGGCAAGTGACCAGAATGAATCGGAAGTTGCAGTTCCGGAGAGCTGGGAAGGCGACGGCACGACCGAGGTCTTGCCGGACGACAGCGAATGGGGCGGCGACGCCCCCGCGCGCAAGAACAACCTGGGCGACGAAGATGAGCGCGCCGACGCCTCCGAGCTGGCGCGCAGCCAGGAGTCGCTCACGACCTTCCTGCACCGCCAGGCGCTGGCGTTGCGCCTGAGCGAGGTGGACCGCGCGGCGCTGCGCTTCCTGATCGAGTCGCTCAACGACGACGGCTACCTGGAAGACTCCCTCGCCTCGCTGGCCGCGGGCCTGGCCGGCGACGACCTGGAGCAGGCCGAAGAACTGGAGCACCGCTTCAGCATGGCGCTGGGCTTGCTCCAGTCGCTGGAACCCACCGGCGTGGGCGCGCGCCACCTGGGCGAATGCCTGAGCCTGCAACTCAAGGCGCGCCTGGCCGACTCGCCGGGCGATGCGATCGCCGCCACCGCACTGCGCATCTGTGCACAACCCATGGAGCTGCTGGCGCGGCGCGACATCAAGCGCCTGATGCAGCTGTGCAGCGACACCGAGGCCGACGTGCGCGCGGCCATCGGCCTCATCGGGCGGCTGGAGCCCAAGCCGGGTCGGCGCTTTGTCGACGTCGAGCGCAACATCATCATCCCCGACGTCATCGTGACCCGCCTGAGCGGTGGCGGGCAGCCCCGCTTTGCGGTGCGGCTCAACGCCGACGTGATGCCGCGCCTGCGCGTGCACGACATCTACGCCAACGCCCTGCGCCAGCACAAGGGCGAAGGCAGCCAGGCGCTGCAGCAGCGGCTGCAGGAAGCGCGCTGGTTCATCAAGAACATCCAGCAGCGCTTCGACACCATCCTGCGCGTGTCCAATGCCATCGTCGAACGGCAGAAGAGCTTTTTCGTGCACGGCGAACTGGCCATGCGGCCGCTGGTGCTGCGCGAGATCGCGGACGAACTGGGCCTGCACGAGTCCACCATCAGCCGCGTGACCACGGCCAAGTACATGGCCACGCCGTTTGGCACCTTTGAGCTGAAATACTTCTTCGGCTCCGGCCTGGGCACCGAGACCGGCGGCAATGCGTCCAGCACGGCCGTGCGCGCGCTGATCAAGCAGTTCGTCGCCTCCGAGAGCCCGAAAAAGCCCCTGAGCGACAACCAGATCTCCGACATGCTCAAGGAGCAGGGCATCGAATGCGCCCGGCGCACGGTGGCCAAATACCGTGACGCTCTGAAAATCGCGCCGGCCAATCTGAGAAAAGCACTGTGAACCAACTGCAACTGTTTCTGCCCTGCGCCGCCGGTGTGGAGGAACTGCTGGCCCATGAAGTCCACCACCTGACGGGGCTGAAGGGCCAGGACCTGCTGACACACCGCGGCGGCGTGCTGGCGCGCGCGTCCTGGCGCGATGTGATGGGGCTCAACCTGCACGGCCGCCTGGCGCAACGCGTGCTGGTGCAGCTCTCGCTCACGAGCTACCGCAGCGAGCGCGACCTGTACGAAGCCGCCAGCGCCGTGGCGTGGGAGATCTGGTTCACCACCAAACAGACCTTCAAGATCGAGGTCACCGCGCAGCACAGCCCGCTGACCAGCCTGAACTTTGCCGCGCTCAAGATCAAGGACGCTGTGGCCGACCGCTTCCGCCAGAAAACTGGCGTGCGCCCCGACGTGAACACCCAGTGGCCCGACGTACGCATCTATGCCCACCTGACCACCGACACCGCCACGCTGTACATCGACACCTCCGGCGAGCCGCTGTTCAAGCGCGGCTGGCGCGAGGACACCGGCGAGGCGCCGCTGAAGGAAACCCTGGCTGCCGCCATGATCGCCGCCAGCGGCTGGGACGTTCTGGCCGCAGACGGCGTGCCGCTGTACGACCCCTGCTGCGGCAGCGGCACCATCGCCATCGAGGCGGCACAGATCGCCTGTGGGATCGCGGCCGGCTCGCGGCGGCGCTTCGGCTTCGAGAAGCTGCTGCCCTTCCAGCCCCATGTCTGGGAAGCGATGAAAGCACAGGCCCAGGCCGCCGAGCACGCCCCCAGCGCGCCCGTCTTCGGCAGCGATGTGGCGCACCGGATGGTGGACTTTGCCCAGCGCAACGCCGAGCGCGCCGGCGTGGCCCATGCGGTGCAGTTCCGCGGCGGAGACGCCCTGCAGCGCCTGCCGCCCTGCGAGCAGCCCGGCGTGATGTTGCTGAATCCACCGTATGGCGAACGCATCGCCGTGGCGGGCGTGGCGGGCTCCGGGGGCCGTCCGGGTCGTGGCAGTTTCCAGCCCGGCGCATTGGCCGGCGCCCGCGCCGCCCAGCCTGTCCAGACCATTCAGGCCAGTCGGGAAACCGCTCACACCGACGACGGCGGTGATTTCTTCCCCCAGCTCGCCAGCCACTGGAAGAAGAACTACCCCGGCTGGACCGCCTGGATGCTGACCCCCGACCTCAAGCTGCCCGGACGCATGCGCCTCAAGGAAAGCCGGCGCGTGCCCATGTGGAACGGCCCTATCGAATGCCGGTTGTTCCGCTTCGACCTGGTGAAAGGTCAGCATCGCGGCCCGGCGGGCGCATGAGCGCCGCCGGGCCGCCCCAAGGCGCGAGGGACCCCTCGGGGCTGAGGGCTGCGGCTGCTGGCCTGCCTGCGCAGGCCGGGACAGCCCGAAGAGGAGCCGGCTCAGACGGCTCCGCGGCCTGCAAGGCCAGCGAAGCACACGCAGTGACGAGCGTGGGGGCACTTGTCGTTCTTGACACCAACATCGTGCTGGACGCCTTCGTGTTCAGCGACGCTGCCGCGCTGCCCTTGCGCGCGGGGCTGCAAGACGGCTCCCTGCAGTGGATCGCCACCCCCGACATGCGCATCGAGCTGGCCCGTGTGCTGGGCTATGCGCAGATCGTGCCCCGACTGGCCTTCTATGGCCTGCAGGCAGACGAGGTGCTCGCGGCGTTCGACCGGCATGCCCGGCGGGTCGAAGCCGCGCCCAAGGCGCCCGTGACCTGCGCCGACCCCGATGACCAGATCTTCATCGACCTGGCGGTGCGCCACCGCTGCGCGCTGCTGAGCAAGGACCGCGCGGTGCTCAGGATGCGCAAGCGGCTGGCGGCGCTGGGCGTGCACGTGGGTATCGCGCTGGCGCACCAACCGGCCTGAAACAGCTGGCGTGCGCCCGGGCGGGCGTAAACTGAGAGGGTGCCCGATCGGCAAGGGAGCAACGTCCTTGCCGCACCGGCGCCTCGGGCTCTGCGCCCCTTCCTGTCTGAAAAGGCCCCGCCATGACCACCCCATCCCCCCTCATTCCCGAAGCCGATGTTGAAGCGATGCGCAGCGAAGACTTCGATGCGCTTGACGACATCCTCGACGACCTGCGCACCCGCTACGACGAGACCCCTCAGTGGGAGTTCTGCGAGGGTTTCATGGCCGCGCTGATCTGCTGCCGGCGCCCGATCCCGCCCGCGGAGTACCTGCCGGTGCTGCTGGGCCTCGACGATGACGACACCGCCGAGGCTGGCGGCGAGCAGGATCCCGCCGGCTCCTTCGCCGACGAGGCCCAACACGGGCGCTTCATGGCGCTGTGGGCGAAACGCTGGAACGAGGTGGCCGCTGCGCTGAACATCCCGATCGAGCGGCTCGACGACGAGCGCGCTTACGCGCCCGAGGTGATGGACGTGCGCGGAGGCGTGGCCAGCCTGTCCGAGGCCGAGCGCGCTGAACTCGGCGACGCCGACCTGCCGGCCTTCGCGCAGGTCTGGGCCCTGGGATTCATGTTCGCGGTGGAGAACTGGCCCGAGGAATGGGAGGCGCCGCGCGACAAGAAGATCGCCAGGATCCACGACGAAGCGCTGGACGCCATCGTCGCGCTGACCGAGGACGACGAGGACGAGCCCACGATGTCCGCGCTCAGCGAAGACGGCCCGCCGAGTGTCAGCGCCGCGCGCCTGAACACCTACGGTGAAGCGCTGTGGGCGGTCTACGACCTGCGCGAGATCTGGCGCGACATCGGCCCGCGCGTCGAGACCGTGCACCGCGTGCCCACCCCGGGCCGCAACGACCCCTGCTCCTGCGGCAGCGGCAAGAAATACAAGAAGTGCTGCGGAGCGTGAGCATGAGCCGGTCCTGAACTCCTGGCTTTATAGGCCTACTTGGAGGGAGAGGGACGCCGATTTCTGCCTGATTCGCCATTGAGCAGGCAGTGAAACTTGAAAATGGTGGTAACGTAATGTGCGGGCTAACGGCCTATTTCGACTGTCTTGAACCGATGCAAAGTGGTGGCATCCGGTATGGCCGGTCCTTGCGGTGCCGGGCTTCAACCGGCGTCCGGCACCACTGCGGTGACTTCGATTTCGACCTGGGCCCGCGCTTCCATCAAGGCGGACACCTCCACGCAGGTCATGGCCGGAAAGTTGCGCCCCATCACGGCCCGGTAGGCCGCGCCCAGTTCGGGCAGCCGGCGCAGATACTCGTCACGGCTCGTCACATACCAGGTCATTCGTACCATGTGCTCCGGGCCCGCGCCGGCTTCCTTCAAGACAGCCGCCACATTGCGCAGGGTCTGTTCGACCTGGGCAATGAAGTCCTCAGTCTCGAACTGCTGCTGCGCATTCCAGCCGATCTGGCCGCCGACGAAGACCAGCGTGCCGCGTGCGGCCACGCCGTTGGCGTAACCCTTGGGGGTGGCCCATCCGGGCGGTTGCAGGATCTTCATGGCGTCCTCAGCTTGAAGCGTTGCAGTTTGCCGGTCTCTGTGCGCGGCAGCGTGTCGCGGAACTCGATCTGGCGCGGGTATTTGAAGGGGGCAATGGTCGCCTTGACGTGGTCCTGCAGGGTCTTGACCATCGTTTCGTCCCCGGAGAAGCCAGGTTTGAGCACGCAGAAGGCCTTGACGATCATGCCGCGGGCGTCATCGGTCACGCCGATCACCGCGCATTCGGCTACTGCGGGGTGGCGTAGCAGGGCGTCTTCCACCTCGGGTCCCCCGACGTTGTAGCCGGCCGTGATGATCATGTCGTCGTCGCGCGCCTGGTAGAAGAAATAGCCATCGGCGTCCTGTACAAAGGCGTCGCCGGGATAGTTCCAGCCGTCCTTCACATAGCGCGTTTGGCGCTCGTCGCCGAGGTACTTGCAGCCCGTGGGGCCGATCACCGCGAGCTTGCCGACCGTGCCGCGCGGTACCTCGACGCCCACGTCGTTGACCACTTTCGCGGTGTAACCCGGCACCACCTTGCCGATGGCGGCGTGCCGCACCTCGGCCCCGGCAGACGAGATGAAGATGTGGAACATCTCGGTGGCGCCGATGCCGTCGATCATCTCGATGCCGGTGGCCTCGCGCCAGAGGGTTCGGGTGGCGTCTGGCAGGCCTTCGCCGGCGCTCACGCACAGACGCAGCGAAGGGATTCCGACAGCCTTGGCGAATGGCGCCATCTGTCGGTAGAAAGTGGGCGCGGTGTAGCAGATCGTCGCACCGACTTCGCCGATCAACCGCACCATGGCCTCAGGGGTGTAGGCAATGTCCGGGTAGTACACCGAGGCGCCGGCCCACATCGGGAAGATCAGCATCCCGCCCAGGCCGAAGGTGAAAGCCAGCGGCGGCGAGCCCATCACGATGTCATCCGGCGTGGCGCACAGCACGTGGCGCGGCCAGCATTCGCAGGCGGCGAGTACGTCGCGGTGGGTGTGAATGGCGGCTTTGGGCTTGCCGGTGGTGCCCGATGTGAACGCCATCAGCGCAATGTCATCGGCGGCCGTCGGGCAGGGCGCAAACACCCCGGACTTGCCGGCGCACAGGGCGCCCAGGTCTGCCGGATCGTCCGCGGCATTGAATTTCTGGATGGTGCGCAGGGCCGGGTGCTCCTGCTGGGCGTATTTCAGTTCCGCCAGCAGCGTGGCATCGCAGAGCGCCAGCGCGGGTTGGGCCTTGTCGATGATGTCGCCGAGTTCGCGGGCGCGCAGCAGGGGCATGGTGGCCACCGCCACCATGCCGGCCTTGACCACCGCCAGCCAGCACAAGGCCATGCCGACAGAATTGCCGCCGCGCAGCAGCACCCGGTTACCGGAGACCAGGCCCATGTCTTCGGTCAGCCACTGGGCAATACGGTTGACGCGCTCGGCCACTTCCTCGTAGCTGAACGTGACGCGGCTGGAGCGCAGCAGGGGGCGTTGGCCGAACCCTTTGGCGGGGGCCTTGTCCAGCAATTCCTCGACCAGGTTGAGCTGCGGCGGGAACTGCAGCTCCGGCCGGTTGTAGTGCAGGTCCGGCCACTGGCCTGGTGGCGGCAGGCGGTCATGGACGAAGCGGTCAAGCTGCGCGCTGACGCCACGCGGGGGCGCAGCAGGCGGGCTGGCTGGCGGGTTCATGGAACTACTCCTGCAGAACGGCTTTGCCGATGATGAGCTGCTGCACCTCGGTGGCGCCCTCGTAGATGCGCAGCGAACGGATGTCGCGGTACAGGCTTTCCACCTTGGCACCGACTTCCACACCACGCCCGCCGTGCATCTGCAGCGCCATGTCGATCACTTTCTGGGCGTTTTCGGTGGCCGTCATCTTGGCGGCAGCCGCGGCCACGCTGCGCTCGCGTGCGCTGCCGGCCCCCAGGTCGCGCATCCAGGCGGCGCGGTAGGTCAGCAGGGCGCCGGCATCGATCAGCGCGGCCATTTCGCCGATTCTGGCCTGCGTGAGCTGGAAATCGGCCAGCGTCTGACCGAACATGCGGCGCTTTCGCGCCCAGTCCACCGCCTCGGCGAGCGCGCGGCGCGCCATGCCCAGCGCGGCCGCGGCCACCGAGGCGCGGAAGATGTCCAAGGTCTGCATCGCCAGCTTGAAGCCGCCGTTGACCTCACCGAGCAACGCGCCGGCAGGTACACGGCAGCCGTCGAACACCAGCGTGGCCAGCGGGTGCGGCGCCATGACATGGATGGCGCGGCTGGCGTCCAGGCCCGACGTACTGGCGTCCACGACGAAGGCGCTGATGCCTCGGCTGCCGCCTTGCGGGTCGGTCTTGGCGAACACACAGTAGAAATCGGCCAGGCCGCCGTTGCTGATCCAGGTTTTTGAGCCCTGAAGCACAAAATCCGAATCGTTTTGGCCTGATCCCATCGTCAGATGGCCACGAGCAGCTACTGTTTGCATAGCGGCCACGTCGGAGCCGGCGTCGGGCTCGCTGAGGGCGAAGGCCGCGATCTTTTCGCCACGGGCCACCGCCGGCAGGTAGGCGGCCTGCTGCGCGGGCGTGCCGGCCAGCGAGATCGCGCCGCTGCCCAGTCCCTGCATTGCAAACGCAAAGTCGGCCAGCGGCGAATGGAAGGCCAGCGTCTCGCGCAGCACCACCAGCGCGCGAGAATCCAGCGCCGGCAGGGCGCCACCGTGCTCGGCGGCCACGCAGTAGCGCAGCCAGCCGCCGTCGCCCAGGCGGCGCACCCAGTCGCGGCAGGCGGCGCGGTCGTCCGCTTCATCGACGGCCTGGGCCGGCGTCCAGTCGCGCAGGCCGTCGGCCAGCTGGCGGTGGGCCTCGTCGAAGAAAGGCAGGGCCAGATGGCCGGCGGGCGCGCGCTGGTCGGTGCTGGCCATGTCAATCGCCTCCGAAGACGGGCTTCTGTTTCGCCGCGAACGCCTCGTAGGCGCGGCGGAAGTCCTGGGTCTGCATGCAGATGGCCTGGGCCTGTGCCTCGGCTTCGATCGCTTGCTCGATGGTCATGGCCCACTCCTGCTGCAGCATGGTCTTGGTCATGGCGTGGGCGAAGGTGGGGCCGGCGGCGAGGTCCCGCGCCATTTGAGTGGCTGCCCCCAGCAGGTCGGCGCTGTCGTGCAGCGCGTTGAAGAAGCCCCAGGCCAGGCCTTCGGTAGCCGTCATGGCGCGGCCGCTGAACAGCAGCTCGGAGGCGCGGCCCTGGCCGATCACGCGCGGCAACAGCGCGCAGGCGCCCATGTCGGCGCCGGCCAGCCCGACGCGGGTGAACAGGAAGGCGGTCCTGGAGGCGGGTGTGCCGTAGCGCAGGTCGCAAGCCAGCGCCATCATCGCGCCCGCGCCGGCGCAGATGCCGTCGATGGCGCCCACGATCGGCTGCGGGCAGTTGCGCATCGTCTTGACCAGGTCGCCGGTCATGCGGGTGAACTCCAGCATCTCGGGCATCGTCATCTTCGTGAGCGGTCCGATGATCTCGTGCACGTCGCCGCCGGAGCAGAAGTTGCCGCCCGCACCGGTGACCACCACGACCTTCACGTCGTTGGCAAACTTCAGCGCCTGAAACAGGTCGCGCAGCTCGGCGTACGAGTCGAAGGTGAGCGGGTTCTTGCGCTCAGGCCGGCTCAGCGTGACCGTGCCCACGCCGTCCTCGAACGACCAGGTGAAGTGGCGCGCGTGATAGCCGGCCCGGGGCTCGAACTGGGCGCGCATGGGGTTGTTGGGGCCGATGAAGTGCTTCATGGTTCTTCCTGAAAACGGGATTTCACCTTGCCAAGCAGGCGGTGCAACTGTGTGATTTCGCGTCCGTCCAGACCAGCAAAGGACTCGACGATCCACCCCTCGTGGGCGCGTGCCATGTCTTCGAAGGCCTCGCGCCCCTTGGGTGTGAGGCGCACGCGCCAGGCGCGCCGGTCGCCTGCCACGTCGATGCGTTCCACCTGGCCCTCGGCGACGAGCTGGTCGGTGATGCCGGTGACATTGCCACCGGTCACCATCATGCGGCGCGACAGCTCGTTCATGCGCAGCCCGTCGGGCGCACGTTCCAGCTGGGCCATCAGGTCGAAGCGTGGCAGCGTGGTGTCGAACTGCTCGCGCAAGGCCGTGCGCACCTGTTTTTCCACCAGCTGCGTGCAGGTCAGCAGGCGCAGCCACAGGCGCAGTTCTTCCGGGTGCTCGCTGTGGGCGCGGGCTTCGAGGTCCATCGGGACGGGTTCCATTTAGCTATGTGTTTAGTAGCAAACAATGACCTTTTTACGCCGGAATCTGGCGATTCTTGTTTGAAATTTCGCGGTACAGCTGGACGCGGCCGCTTTCATAGGGGCGCGGCCAAGTGACGGCGCGGCTTTGCAGCTTGGCCGTTTCGTGCAGTGTCCAGGCCGGGTCGGCCAGGTGCGGGCGGCCGACAGCGCACAGGTCGGCCCGGCCGGCGGCGATGATGCTGTTGGCATGATCGGCTTCGCTGATGGCGCCGACGGCCATGGTGGCGATGTCCACCTCGTTGCGGATGCGGTCGGCAAACGGTGTCTGGTACATGCGGCCGTATACCGGCTTGGCTTCGCGCGTGGTCTGGCCGGACGACACGTCAATCAGGTCGCAGCCCGCAGCCTTGAACAAGCGTGCGATCACCACGGCGTCGTCGTCGGTGTTGCCACCGGGCGTCCAGTCGTGCGCCGAGATCCGCACGCTCATGGGTCGCTCCGTCGGCCAGGCGGCGCGCATGGCGGCGAAGACCTCCAGCGGGTAGCGGCAGCGGTTTTCCAGGGTGCCGCCGTAGTCGTCGGTGCGCTGGTTGGTCAGCGGGCACAGGAAGCTGGACAGCAGGTAGCCGTGGGCGCAATGCAGTTCCAACCAGTCGAAGCCGGCCGCGGCGGCGCGGCGTGTCGATTCGACGAATTGCCCGGTGAGTGTGTCCATGTCCGCGCGGGTCATGGCGCGCGGTGTCTGGTTCTGCGCGCCATAGGGCACAGCGCTGGCGGCCATCAACGGCCAGTTGCCGTCCGGCAGCGGCTCGTCGTTGCCTTCCCAGCCGACGCGGGTCGAACCCTTGGGGCCGCTGTGCCCGAGCTGCAGGCCGATGCGAGTGTCACCCTGGCCGTGCACGAAGTCCACGATGCGTTTGAAGGCAGCAGACTGCGCGTCGTTCCACAGGCCGGGGCAGCCGGGTGTGATGCGGCCTTCCGGCGTCGGGCTGGTCATCTCGACCATCACCAGCGCAGCGCCACCCATCGCGCGGGCGCCGAGGTGCACCAGGTGGTAATCCTGGACCACGCCGTCCACCGCGCTGTACTGCGCCATGGGGGAGACGACGATGCGGTTCTTCAGCGTCAGATGACGCAGCTTCCAAGGCGTGAGCATCGGTGGCATGACGGTGCCGCCCGAGAACCAGGCCTCGTAGCCTTCCAGCCATTTCGCATCGCGCAGGCGCAGGTTTTCGTGGCTGATGCGCTGGCTGCGCGTCAGCATCGAGTACATGAACTGCTGGGGTTCGAAACGGTCGCAATAGCGCTCGCCGCAGACCTCAAACCACGCCATGGCGTTCCACGCGGCGTTCTGCAGCTTGAGCACCTCCACGTTGCGCACTTCCTGGTAACGGGCCAGAACCTCCGGGATGTGCGCGGCGGTATCGCCCATCTCGACGAACAGGCGCGTCAGCTCGATCGCGTCCTCGATCGCCAGCTTGGTGCCCGAGCCGATCGCGAAGTGCGCCGTGTGCACCGCGTCGCCCATCAGCACCACATGGCTCTTGCCGTTAAACAGCGACCACTGCTCGCACTTGACGCGCTGGAAATTGAGCCAGGCCGAGCCGCGCAGGTGGCGCGCGTTGGTCATCAGCCTGGCGCCCTGCAGGTTCTTCGCGAACACCTTTTCGCAGAAGGCGATGGACTCGGCCTGGTCCGCCAGATCCAGTCTGTGCGCCTGCCAGACGTGCTCGGGGCATTCGACGATGAAGGTGGTGGTGGTCTCGTCGAACTTGTAGATATGCGCCTGGAACCAGCCGTGCTCGGTCTTCTCGAACAGGAAGGTGAACGCGTCGTAGAGCTTGTTCGTGCCCAGCCAGATGTAACGGTTGGGCCGCACCACGATGTCGGGCTTGAAGACGGTTTCGTACTTGGTGCGGATTTTGGAGAAGATGCCGTCGCTGGCAATGATCAGGTCAGCGTCCGGGAAGTCCTCGTCCGATTCCACGTCGGTGTCGAAGACCAGATTGACGCCGAGTTGCTCGCAACGCTCCTGCAGGATGTTCAGCAGTTTCTTGCGGCCGATACCGACGAAGCCGTGGCCGCCCGAGCGGATGACTTCGCCTTTGAACTCCAGCTCAATGTCGTCCCAGTGGTTGAACGCCTGCTGGATCTCGCTGGCCGTCACCGGATCCCACTGGCGCATGTTGTCCATGGTGGCGTCGGAAAACACCACGCCCCAGCCGAAGGTGTCGTAAGGCTTGTTGCGCTCGACCACCGTGATGTCGTGCGCCGGGTTGCGCATCTTCATCAGCAAGCCAAAATAAAGGCCGGCAGGGCCGCCACCGATGCAGACGATTTTCATGGGCACTCCTGTGGCAACTAGTTCACTAAAAAATAGTTTAGACCTAAACAAAATGACGCCGAAGAGGGAAAACCCGGATGACCATGGCATCGAAGGCGCACAATAAGAGTTGTTCCATGAAGGAGAGTGCAGATGCTTTACAAGTTCAAGTCACGTAGCACGGGCGACCTGATCATGCTGGAGGTCAACGGGCGTCAGGTGATGGAGATTCTCGGCAAGGACCCCGATGCGCCGGGCATCATCGAGGCCGCCGATGCGCCGGCGGCCATTCACGTGCTTGAGGCCGCCGTTGCCAAGGAAGAAGCCAGCCGCCAGGCCGCGATCGAAGAAGCGGCCGCCCGTGGCGAGCCCGAGCCCCGGTTTGACGGCATCACGCTGCGCCAGCGCCTCGTGCCGCTGATCGACATGTTGCGGCGCAGCGGGGCAGCTGGCAAGGAAGTCGTCTGGGGGGTGTAGAAGGAAAAACGCCCGGAGCAAGGCCACCGGGCGATAAGGGTGGGGCGTGCCCGGCGATCAATCCACTTTGGCGCCCGAGGCCTTCACCACGGCGGCCCACTTGATGTGTTCCGCGTCGATCATCTTCGCGAATTCTTGCGGGGTGTTGCCGCCAGGAATCGCACCTTGGGCCAGCAGCTTTTCCTTCACTGCGGGCGAGGCCAGCGCCTTGGCCGTTTCCTGCTGGACGCGATTGACGATGTCGGGCGGCGTGCCAGCTGGCGCCAACAGGCCGAACCAGGAACTCGCGTCGAACCCCTTCAGGCCCGCAGCCTCCGCGATGGTGGGCAGATCCGGCACGGCGGCTGAGCGTTCGGCGCTGGTCACCGCGAAAGCCTTGAGCTTGCCGGCCTTGATCTGCGGCAGGGCTGAGGGCAGGTTGTCGAACATCACATCCGTATTGCCGCCCATCAGGTCCAGCAGCGCCGGACCGGAGCCCCGGTACGGAATATGCGTCATGAAGATGCCGGTGCGCGACTTGAACAGTTCGCCGGCCAGGTGGATCGAGGTGCCGTTGCCGCTCGAGGCCATGCTGAGCTTGCCGGGGTTGGCCTTCGCGTACTTGATGAAGTCCGCCACGGTGTTGATGCCCAGCGCCTTGGCGCGCTCCGCGTTCATCACCATCACATTGGGCACGCCGGCCACCAGCGTGATCGGCGCGAAATCTTTCTGCGGGTCGTAGGGTAGTTTGCCGTAGAGCGCCTTGTTGATGCCATGCGTGCCCACCGTCCCCATCAAAAAGGTGTAGCCGTCCGCCGGTGACTTCGCAACAAGATCGGCGCCGACGTTGCCGCCGGCCCCCGCCCGGTTCTCCACGATGAACGACTGGCCGAAAGCACGCGACAGCTCGGGCGCCATGGCGCGCGCCAAGATGTCGGTGGTCCCGCCCGGTGCGAAGGGCACGACGATGCGCACCGGTTTGCTCGGCCAGGCGGTCTGCGCCTGCAGTGTCGGCGCGGCCAGCACCAGAGCGGCTGCAAGAGCCATCAAGCCCCTGCGGGCGTGGAAGGATGAAGGCATGAGGTCTCCTCAGTATTTGATTCGCCGGCCGCCGAGCGGTCGGCCGGCACGATCATGCCATCGTCCCGCGTTGACGGACACCCTCGGGTACCCTGATCACGCCACGCCACGGGCGCGAAAAAAAGCCGCCGGTCCGTGCGGAGCGGCGGCCTGACCCAAGCTGGTAGCGCGCGTCAGTCGGCGTAGATACCCGCGGCCTTGATGACCGGGCCCCACTTGGCAATCTCGGCGGCCACGAACTTCTGGTGCTCCGCCGGCTCCATGCGCTTGTCCGTGACGACGATGGCACCCAGGCCCTCTTGTTTCTTGATGAACTCGGGATCTTTCAGCGCGGCCTTCAAGGCGGTGTTGATCTTGGCGGCGACATCGGCGGGTGTTCCCTTGGGCGCGTACAGGCCGTGCCAGATCGTGACCTCGAATCCCTTCAGGCCCGATTCGTCGAGCGTGGGGATATCCTTCAGCGCCGGCACTGTCAAGCGCTTGAGGGTCGTCACGCCGAAGGCCTTGATCTTCTTGCCTTCGATCTGGCTGCTGGTGTTGGTGGTCTGGTCGCACATCAGGTCGATCTGGCCACCGATCAGGTCCGTCATCGCCGGTGCGGTTCCCTTGTAAGGGACGGTGGTCATGTCGGTCTTGACAGCGTCCTGAAACATCAGGCCGCACAAGTGCGACGCCGAGCCCAGCCCCGCGTTGCCCAGGTTGATCTTGCCTTTGTTCTGGTTGATCCAGGCGGACAGTTCCTTGAAATTGTTCGCTGGCAGGGCCGGCTTGCTGATCAGCGTCATCGGCACGTCATTGATCATCCCGAGGTACACGAAATCGGTTTCGACCTTGAACGGAAGGCTACGATAGAGCGCCGGCATGGTGGCCATGGCGATGTGCGCCAGCAGCAGGGTATGACCGTCGGGATTGGCCTTGGCGACCTTGTTGGTGCCGATCGTGCTGCCGGCGCCGGCAGCGTTTTCCACCACGATGGTCGCGCCAAGCGGCTTGCGCATGGCTTCTGCCAGATCGCGAGCCACGCGATCGGTCGGCCCGCCCGCCGCGAAAGGCACGACGATGGTGACCGGTTTGTCCTTGATGGGGAAGTCAGCAGCCAGCGCGCCGGTGGTTGCCAGTGCCGCAGCCGCGAGGACGGCAAGGGATTTTGAAAAAATCATGTTGTCTCCATGGAAGTAGTGCAGCAATCGTAGCCATCCGTCAGCCTTTCGGCATCCCGAAAACTACGTATCCCACATCCGGCAGCCGGAAATTCGAGGAGTCCAGTCCCCAGGATCCGCAGCCTACTCGTAGCTGCGCGCGTCCTCTATGACCTTGCCGTCATTGGGCAGGCTGCCGGGCAGAAGCACCTCCACGTCCCCGCGCAGCTTCGTCACGTCGCGAATGGCCTCGCCAACGCGGGCGTGCAGGCCTTCTGGCGCCGTGCACGCGGTTTCGACCTTGAGTGTCATGCTGTCGTTGGCCATCGCGCCGGTCACGACCAGGCGCGCCTTCACGATGTCGGGAAATCGCTTGACGATTTCGGCGACCTGGCCAGGATGCACGAACATGCCGCGGATCTTGGTGGTCTGGTCAGCGCGCCCCATCCAGCCCTTGATGCGCGTGTTGGTGCGCCCTGTCGGGCAGGGACCTGGCAGCACGGCCGACAGGTCGCCGGTGCCGAAGCGCACGAGCGGATAGTCGGCATTGAGCGAAGTGACAACCAGTTCCCCGACTTCTCCTTCGGGCACCGGATCGCCCGTACCGGGGCGCACGATCTCGACGATCACGCCCTCGTCGAGCACGAGGCCTTCACGGGCCGAGGTTTCGTAGGCGATCAGGCCAAGGTCGGCCGTGGCATAACACTGGTAGCCATCGATGCCGCGCTCCCGGAACCAGTCCCGCAGGCTGGGAGGGAACGCCTCGCCGCCGAACATGGCCTTGGTCACGCTGGGCAGGGCCACGCCCATCTCGGCGGCCTTCTCGACGATGATGCGCAGGAAACTTGGGGTGCCGATATAACCGGCCGGGCGAAGCTCGGCCATGGCCTGCACCTGCTGCTCGGTCTGCCCGGTGCCGCCGGGGAACACGGTGCAGCCCAGGGCGTGGGCACCGGTCTCCATCATCGAGCCGGCCGGCACGAAGTGGTAGCTGAAACTGTTGTGGATCAGTTCGCCGGGCCGGAAACCCGCGGCAAAGATGGCGCGGGCCATGCGCCAGTAGTCGCGGCCAACGCCTTCGGGCTCGTAAATCGTGCCCGGGCTGGCGAACACCCGCGGCATGGCGGGACCAAAACCGACGGCGCTGAAGCCGCCAAACACACTGCCGCCCTCGCTGCGTAGCTTCTTCTGGGTTTCCAGCAGTTCGTGCTTGCGCGTCACCGGCAACGTGGCCAGCGCCGCGCGAGACGTGATGGACGCCGGGTCGACGCCCGCAAGGATGCCGGCAAACGCTGGCGCCCGGGTCTGCGCATTGGCAATCTGGCCGGGCAGCGCGCGCAGCAAGGCCGCTTCGCGCTCGTCGGGGTGGCGCTGTTCCAGCGCGTCGAAGAATGGGCTCATGCGAATATCTCTCGGCAGGAAAACGGTTGCGAAGTCGGCGGGGCCTCAGGCAAGCCAGCGCTTGCGCCGCTTGTAGCTCTTGACGTCCTTGAAACTCTTGCGCTCGCCGCCGCCGACGCCGAGGTAGAACTCCTTGACGTCCTCGTTGTTGGCCAGGTCGTTCGCGGCGCCATCCATCACCACGCGCCCGCTTTCCATGATGTAGCCATAGTCGGCGTAGCGCAGCGCCATGTTGGTGTTCTGCTCGGCCAGCAGAAAGGTGACCTTTTCCTTGGTATTGAGGTCTTTCACGATGTTGAAGACTTCTTCCACGATCTGCGGCGCCAGGCCCATCGACGGCTCGTCCAGCAGCACCATGCTCGGGTTGGCCATGATCGCGCGGCCGATCGCGCACATCTGCTGTTCACCGCCCGAGGTGTAGGCGGCCTGCGAGGTGCGCCGGGTCTTCAGCCGGGGGAAATAGTTGTAGACCTTTTCCAGGTTGGCCGCGATCTCACCCTTGTCCTTTCGGGTGTAGGAGCCGGTCATCAGGTTTTCCTCGATGGTCAGGTGGGCAAAACAATGCCGGCCTTCCATCACCTGCACCACGCCACGCTGCACCAGGTCGGCCGGCGAGAGGTTTTCGATGCGCTCGCCGCGCAACTCGATCGAGCCCTTGGTCACCTCGCCGCGTTCCCCTTTAAGCAGGTTGGAGACGGCTCGCAGCGTGGTGGTCTTGCCCGCTCCATTGCCACCCAGGATCGCGACGATGCCACCCTGCGGCACCTGCAGCGACACGCCTTTGAGCACGAGGATCACATGGTTGTAGATGACCTCGATGCCGTTGACGTTGAGAACGATATTTTTCGCATCACTCATGGTGGTAGTTCCATTCAAACCAAATGAAAGGCCCGCACGGCGACCCTTTCATTTGGCGGCCCATCGGGGCCGCCGCCCTCCCGCGCGAACGGGAGGGTTGTGGGTCCGATCAGGAGTTGCAATCCGCCGGCGTGCGCGGGGTGAGCTTCTTGTCGGCGGCGTACTTGGCCGCGGTGGACTTCACCAGTGGTTTCAGAATCTGCTCGTCGGCCTGCAGCCAGTCGGAGCTGAAGTTCCACTTCTTGCCGTCCCAGGTGTGCACGCGCGCCCAGTTGGAGCCCATGTGGTCCGCGCACGAGGTGCTGATCGGGCGCATCACGCCGGCGAAGCCCAGTGCGTCCAGCTTCTTCTGGTCGAGCGCAAGGTTCTCGTAGCCCCAGCGCGCCTGTTCGCCGCTGACCCACTTGCCCTTGCCATAGCGTTCCTGGGCGCGCTTGACGCCCTCGACCGCCAGCATCGCGCTCATGGCGCCACGCATGTACAGCACCTGGCCCACTTCGTCGCGCGGACCCGTGCCCTGACCCTTGTCATGCACATTCTTCAGGATGTCGGCCACGACCTTGGAGCCCGGCTCGGCGCCATGCTGCATGGTGACGGCGTTGTATCCCTTGGCGCCGTCGCCCACGTCCTTCACGTCGGGCTCGGCACCCGACCACCACACGCCGTACATCTTCTCGCGCGGGTAACCGGTGGCCTGGGCTTCCTTGATGGCGGTGGAGTTCATCACGCCCCAGCCCCACAGCAGCACATAGTCAGGCTTGGCCTGGCGAACCTGCAGCCAGGTGGCTTTCTGTTCCACGCCGGGCGCGGTCACGGGCAGCAGCTGCAGATCGAAACCCAGCTGCTTGCTGCGTTCCTGCAGCAGGGCGATGGGCTCCTTGCCGTAGGGGCTGTCGTGGTAGACCAGCGCAATCTTCTTGCCCTTGAGCTTGTCGAGTCCACCTTCCTTCTTGCCGATCTGCTGGACCAGCGCATCGGCGGCCAGCCAGTAGGTGCCCGCCAAGGGGAAGTTCCATTTGAAGATCGTGCCATCCTGGCTCTCGCTGCGGCCATAGCCGGCAGTGATCAGGGGGATCTTGTCGCCAGGGGCTTTTTCGGTCAGGGCAAAGGTGATGCCCGTGGACAGAGGCTGGAACACGGTGGCGCCGCCATGCTTGCCTTTCAGGCGCTCATAACACTCCACGCCACGCGCGGTGTCGTAGCCGGTTTCGCACTCTTCGTAGATGATCTTGACGCCGTTGATGCCGCCTTGGGCATTCACCAGCTTGAGGTAGTCGGCATAGCCGTTGGCCCATGGCACACCGTTGGGTGCGTAGGGGCCCGTGCGGTAGGGCAGGCCGGGGAAGAATTGCTCCTTGGCCTGTGCGAATGCCGTGGCTCCCACGGCGGCCAGGCAGGTGGCCAGAGCGATAGTGCGTAGTTTCATAACGTCTCCTGATGTTGAGGCACTTGAATCGTGCCGGGGTTGCTTGGCGAAAAAACTCGGTAACTCAGTGCGGGAACGGCCACAGGCGCAGCTTCTGCTTGCCGATGGACCACAGCTTGGCCAGGCCGTGTGGTTCCACGATCAGGAACCAGACAATCAGCGCGCCAAAGATCATCAGTTCTGCGTGGGAAATACCGGCGGTGGAAATCTCCAGGCCGACGAGGTTGCCCAACAGCGGCAGGGCCTGGTTCAGCGCGATCGGCAGAATCACGATGAAGGCGGCACCGAAGAAGCTGCCCATGATGGAGCCCATGCCGCCGATGATCACCATGAACAGCAGCCGGAACGACTGGTCCACCGAGAAGGCCGCCGGCTCCCAGGCGCCCAGATAGACGAACCCCCACAGCGCACCGGCCACGCCCACAATGAAGGAACTGACGGCAAAGGCACTGAGCTTGGCATACATCGGGCGGATGCCGATCACGGCCGCGGCCACGTCCATGTCGCGGATGGCCATCCATTCGCGTCCGATGGCGCTGCGCACCAGATTCTTGGCCAGCAGGCCAATGACCACCAGGATGCTCAGGCACAGCAGGTACTTGGCCATCGGCGTCTCGACCGGCAGGCCGAACACCTGCAGGTTGGATACCGAGACCGAGCCCGACGGCGAATCATTGGTGAACCATTTGACCCGCAGGAACATCCAGTCGGCAAAGAATTGCGCTGCCAGCGTCGCCACGGCCAGGTACAGCCCCTTGACGCGCAGGCTGGGCAGACCGAACAGGATGCCGAAAGCCGTCGCACACAGGCCGCCCAGGATCAGTGACGGGATCAGCGGCATGCCCGGGACGCGCACGAAGAAGTTGTAGGCGCCATAGGCTCCCACGGCCATGAAGGCGCCCGAGCCCAGCGAGATTTGGCCGCAGTAGCCGACCAGGATGTTCACGCCGATGGCAGCCAGCGAGAAGATCAGGAACGGAATCAGAATGGCCCTGAACAGGTAGTCGCTGGCCAGCATCGGGACCGCCAGGAAGGCAAACGCCAGGATGAGCGCGATCGCGATGCGATCCTGCGAGATCGGGAAGATCTGCTGATCAGCCCGGTAACTGGTCTTGTACTGACCGTTTTCGCGGTAAAACATGTGAAGGCTTTCTTAGACGCGGTCAATGATTTTTTCGCCGAACAGACCTTGAGGCCTGAACAGCAGGAAGACGAGGGCCAGCACATAGGCGAACCAGATCTCGATGCCCCCGCCCACGAACGGTCCGAGGTACACCTCCGACAACTTCTCGCCCACGCCAATGATCAGGCCGCCGATGATGGCGCCCGGCACCGACGTCAGGCCGCCCAGGATCACGACCGGCAGTGCGCGCAGCGCCACGGTGGCCAGCGAGAACTGCACACCCAGCTTGGAGCCCCAGATCATCCCGGCCACCAGCGCGACGATGCCGGCGACGCACCAGACGATGACCCAGATGCGGTTCAGGGGAATGCCGATCGACTGGGCGGCCTGGTGGTCGTCGGCGACGGCGCGCAGCGCGCGGCCGGTCGAGGTCTTCTGGAAGAACACGCTCAGCGCGGCCACCAGCGTCGCAGCAATGGCCGCGGCGATGACATCTTCCTTGTTGACCAGCACCCCGCCCGGGAACATGCCTTCCAGCATGAAGATCGGCTCCTTGGGCATGCCGATGTCGATCTTGTAGATGTCACTGCCGAAGATGGTCTGGCCCAGGCCTTCGAGCAGGTAGGTGATGCCCAGCGTGGCCATCAGCAGCGTTGTGCCTTCCTGGTTGACCAGATGCCGCAACACCAGCCGCTCGATCAGCCAGGCCACCAGGAACATGACGGCGCCAGCCATCAGGAACGCCAGCGCGGTCGCGACCATGGTGTTGCTGGTGCCGGTCCATTTCGGCACCCACTCGGCAAAGCGGGCCATGGCCAGCGCGGCAAAGAGCACCATGGCGCCCTGTGCAAAGTTGAACACGCCGGAGGCCTTGAAGATCAGCACGAAGCCGAGCGCCACCAGCGAATAGAGCATGCCGGCCATCAGGCCACCAAGCAGGGTTTCCAGAAAGAATGCCATTTGATTTGCTCCCTTGATCAGTGGCTGGTGCCGAGATAGGCGCTGATCACGTCCGCGTTGTTGCGCACTTCCTCGGGGGTGCCGTCACCGATCTTCTTGCCGTAATCCAGCACGACCACCCGGTCCGAGATGTCCATCACCACACCCATGTCATGCTCGATCAGGACGATGGTGGTTCCGAATTCGTCGTTGACGTCCAGCACGAAGCGGCACATGTCCTGCTTTTCCTCGACGTTCATGCCGGCCATCGGCTCGTCGAGCAGCAGCACTTGCGGCTCCATGGCCAGCGCACGCCCCAGGTCCACCCGCTTCTGCAGGCCGTAGGGCAGTTGTCCCACCGGCGTTTTGCGGAAGGCCTGGATCTCCAGGAAGTCGATGATGTGCTCGACGTATTCGCGGTGGCGGATTTCCTCGCGCTCGGCCGGCCCGATGCGCAGGGCCTGCATGAACAGGTTGCTCTTGATCTTGAGATTGCGCCCCGACATGATGTTGTCGATCACGCTCATGCCCTTGAAAAGTGCCAGGTTCTGAAACGTGCGCGCCACGCCCATCTCGGCCACCTGGCGTGAGTTCATGTGGCTGAAGGTCTTGCCGCGAAAGGTGATGCTGCCCTCTTGCGGCGTATAGACGCCGTTGATGCAGTTCAGCATCGAGCTCTTGCCGGCACCGTTGGGGCCGATGATGGCGCGAATCTCGTGCTCCTTCACGTTGAAGGAGATGTCGGTCAGGGCCTTGACGCCGCCGAACCGAAGACTGATGTTGTTGACGTCAAGGATGACGTCGCCGATTTTCTTGCTCATGGTGCTTGCGTCGTTTCTCAGGCGGCTGCCTTGACAGGGGCGAAGGTCTTCGCGTCGGAGATCTTCAGCGTGGCGCTCACGCTGCCGGAGCGACCGTCCTCGAACTTCACGACGGTCTCGATGAACTGCTCTGTCATGCCGCCATACAGCGCATCAACCAGGGGCTGGTACTTCTCGGCGATGAAGCCACGGCGGACCTTGTTGGTGCGGGTCAGTTCGCCGTCGTCAGCGTCGAGTTCCTTGTGCAGCACCAGGAAGCGGCTGACCTGGCTGCCCGCCAGCAGTTCGTCGATCGACAGGTCGGCGTTGACCTTTTCCACGCACTCCTTGATCAGCTGGTAGACCTCGGGCTTCTGGGCCAGATCGGTGTAGCCGGCGTAAGGAAGGTTGCGGCGCTCGGCCCAGTTGCCCACGGCGTCGAAGTCGATGTTGATCATCACGCAGACCTTCTCGCGCTGGTCGCCATAGGCCACCACTTCCTTGATCTGCGGGAAGAACTTGAGCTTGTTCTCCACGTACTTGGGCGCGAACATGGCACCGTCGTTGTCGCCGCCCTTGATGCGGCCGACGTCCTTCACGCGGTCGATGATCTTGAGGTGGCCATGCGCGTCGATGAAGCCCGCGTCGCTGGTGTGGTACCAGCCGTCAGCGGTCAGCACCTCGGCCGTGGCAGCCGGGTTCTTGTAGTACTCGCGCAGCAGGCCGGGCGACTTGACCAGAATCTCGCCGTTGTCCGCCACCTTGATCTCCACGCCGCGGCACGGCACACCGACGGTGTCGGCACGCGCCTCGTTGTCGGGCTGCAGGCAGACGAACACGGCGGTCTCGGTGGAGCCGTAGAGCTGCTTGAGGTTGATGCCGATGGAGCGGTAGAAGCTGAACAGGTCGGGCCCGATGGCCTCACCGGCGGTGTAGGCCACGCGCACCCGGCTCATGCCCAGGTTGTTGCGCAGCGGACCGTAGACCAGCAGATTGCCGAGCCAGTACATCAGGGCGTTGCCGAAACCGATCGACTTGCCGTCCATGCGGGCAGGGCCGACGCGCCTGGCCACGTCCATGAAGGTATGGAACATCTTGCGTTTCAGTGCGCCGGCGTCCTCCATGCGGATCATCACGCTGGTCAACAGACCTTCGAACACGCGCGGCGGCGCAAAGTAATAGGTCGGGCCGATCTCCTTCAGGTCGATCGTGACCGTGGCGGCTGACTCGGGGCAGTTCACCACATAGCCGCAGACCAGCCATTGCGCGTAACTGAAGATGTTCTGGCCGATCCACGCCGGCGGCAGGTAGGCCAGCACCTCCTCGTTGGGGCTCAGCTTGTCGAACTCGGCCCCGGCCTGGCCGCGGTCGATCAACGTGCCGTGGGTGTGTACCACGCCTTTCGGGTTGCCCGTGGTGCCCGAGGTGAAGAACATCGCGGCCACATCGGCCGCCTGGGCCTTGTCGACCTCGGCCTTGAAGAAATCCGGGTGCTCTTTCGAGAATGCGGCGCCGGCGCCGATCAGCTCGTCCAACCCCGCCAGGCCATCCTCCATGTAATTTCGCAGGCCGCGCGGGTCGTCGAAGAAGATGTTCGAAAGCTGCGGGCAGCGGTCGCGGATCTCCAGCATCTTGTCCACCTGCTCCTGGTCTTCGACCAAGGCAAAGCGGACATCGGCGTTGTTAATCGGGAAGACGCATTCCGCGGCGACGGCATCCTGGTACAGCGGCACAGGGATCGCACCGAGCGATTGCGCCGCCAGCATGGTGGCGTACAGCCGGGGCCGGTTGGCACCGACGATGACCATGTGTTCGCCGCGTCGCAGCCCGGCCTGATGCAGGCCGCAGGCCACATGCTCCACCAGCGCGGCCAAGTCGGCCCAGCTGTGGGTTTGCCAGATGCCATATTCTTTTTCGCGCATGGCAGGCGCGCTGCCGCGCTCGGTGGCGTGCTTGAGCAAAAGTCGTGGGAACGTGGTCAACATGGCTGGTACCTGGTCTCCAGAGTCAAGCTGCCCGGAAACAAAAAGTCCGGGTTCGCTGTTGTGCCCTGAATGTAGGCATCCATTTGACGTTATGTTGTCGTTTCGACGACAATCTTCGGGTGTGTTCTCTCAGGACTTTCCCTAATAACGGACATTCGTTGGCACCCCATGCACGCTGAAGCCTCCCTGTACCAGCGCCGCCGCCGTCCGCGTGGCGACGAGCTCGACGGCATCCCCTGGCTCGCCCTGCTGCTGCCAGCGGAGCGCGAGCGCGCCGTCGACGAGCTGCGCGTGGGCGACGCGCAAGCCGGTGACTACGTCTGCCGCGTCGGTCGGCCGGTGACCTACTGGTTCGGCGTGGTGGAAGGCTTGCTGAAGATGAGCAGCGACAGCGCCGACGGCCAGACCATGACCTTCACCGGTGTGCCGCCGGGCGGCTGGTTCGGCGAAGGCACGGCGCTCAAACGTGAGGTCTACCGCTACAACATCCAGGCCCTGCGCCGCAGCGTGGTGGCCGGCATTCCGGTCGATACCTTCCATTGGCTGCTGGACCATTCCATCGGGTTCAACCGCTTCGTGATGAACCAGCTCAACGAGCGCCTCGGGCAGTTCATTGCTGCGCGCGAGATCGACCGGATGAACACCCCCGAGCTGCGCGTGGCGCGCAACCTGGCCTCGCTGTTCAACCCCGTGCTGTACCCCGGCGTCGGCGAGGTGCTGCGCATCACCCAGCAGGAGCTGGCCTACCTGGTGGGGCTGTCGCGACAGCGCGTGAACGAAGCCCTGGCCGCGCTGCAGGCCCGCGAGCTGATTCGTGTCGAATACGGTGGTCTGCGGGTGCTGAACCTCGCCGGACTGCGCTCCAGCGAGTTTTGATGGTCCAATCGGTCAATTCCCAGCGTCGAAGGGTCACTGGTAGCTACAGAAGTAATAGTCGATGACGATGCAAAAACCTCCTGCCCGCACACCAGTTGTGCCGGCCTCCGCGGCCTCCGGCCCCTCCGGCCCCTCCGGCGCCATCCGACGTGCGCCCGCACCGGCCGGCACGCTCACACGGGTGGCCGGGCCCACCGACACCATCCGCCTGAACAAGCGCATGGCCGAGCGCGGCCTTTGCTCGCGCCGCGAGGCCGACGACTGGATCGCCAAGGGCTGGGTCAAGGTCAACGGCCAGGTTGCGACCATGGGATTGCAGGTGAAACCGTCCGACCGCATCGAGGTGGACAAAAAGGCCGAGGGCCAGCAGGCCACGCAGGTCACCATCCTGCTGAACAAGCCGATCGGGTACGTCAGCGGCCAGGCCGAGGACGGGCATGAGCCGGCCGTGACCCTGTTCACCGCGCAGAACCGCTGGCGCGACGACAACGCGCGCTTTTTCTTCCACCCCTCGCAGTTGCGTGGCCTGGCGCCAGCGGGGCGGCTGGACATCGACTCCGTCGGCCTGCTGGTGCTGACGCAGGACGGCCGGGTGGCGCGCCAGCTGATCGGCGAAGACTCGGTGATGGAGAAGGAATACCTGGTGCGCGTGAGCTACCTGGGCAGCGGCGAACCCGTGTCCCGGGCTCCGGCGCGCGCACAGGCGCCGCGCGATGCAGATCGCTTCGAGGCGTCGCCCGCGCAGGCTCGGCCCGGCGCGCTGCGCACCATCCATGAAAACGACCCCGTGACCACCGACGTGCAATCGGTTTTTCCGCCGGCGCTGCTGGCGCGCCTGCGCCACGGCCTGAGCCTGGACGGCCAGGCGCTCAAGCCCGCGCAGGTGGACTGGCAGAACCCCGAGCAACTGCGCTTTGTGCTGACCGAGGGCAAGAAACGCCAGATCCGGCGCATGTGCGAACTCGTCGGCCTGAAGGTCGTCGGGCTGAAACGCGTGCGCATCGGCCGCGTGATGCTGGGCAACCTGCCCGTGGGGCAGTGGCGCTACCTGGCGCCGCACGAGCGGTTTTGAGCCGGTCGCTTGGCGCTGCGCTCGGTTGAGACGCAACGCGATCGCGAGACCGCCACCCCAGCGTTTTTGCGACAAAATTTGTCGCAACAATGGGCACACTGTGAACTTCCCTGACGGAGGTCATCGATTCCACCCCGGGATCTCCGCCGGTTTGCCCAGAGCGCGCAGGAGAGGTTGTTTCAATGTCACGATTTGTAGAAAGCTGGGACGATCCATTCTCCCGGAATGAGGCCGCACAGCCGGGTATCGATGCCTGGTTCATGCATAGCACCGGGCGCCCCTCCAAGGGGGCTCCGGATGCGGCGCTGACCTTTTCAACCTTGTTGCTCAGTCCCGCAACGGATGCCCTTACCCGCGCAGCCTGGCAAGCGTTGCGAGGTGCCTTCGTTTTTGTCAAGGTTGAACACGTCCGGTTCGAGGGCGTGAATGCCGTCGGAGCGCTCGAGTACTGTTTGCAGGACCTGCCTCAGATCACTCAGGCCATCGTCCATGCGTCTGACAACCGCCATGACGAGATCGTCAGTCAGATCGGTTCTGTGCTGAGCCGGGTCGGCGCGCCGTTGAGCGTTCTGGTAACCCGCAATGACGGCCCCTTTGTTCCGGGGACGTTTCACGGATGCATCCGTGCAGAAGAAGGTGCATTGGCCCGCACCGCGCTCTCGGCATTGATGATGTTTCAAGGGCTGGATGCAGCGGTTGAGGTGGTATGTCTCGACGTGGGGGACGTCAGGTCGGTCTTGGGCGAGACCGCCAGCGGTGTCCGCCTGGTGGAGGCCCTGTGGCTGCCCGCGGACAAGAAACTGGTGTTCTGTGATTCGCGGGACATCGACCATGTTGCGGCCGCCAGTGCGCTTTGGGTCAGCATTGATGCATGGAATATTTCGCTGAAAGAAACCCGCGAAATCTGCAACGCATACCCGATCAATGTCGACGCCGACCAATCCGGGCGGGTGAGGGTCTTGAACATACCTCGGCACCAGTGGTACGCCACAGCCTTGTATGGCCCGTTGACACGGGTGCGAATCTTGTGTCGCTGATCACGACGAAATTTGTCGCAGGCGTGCGGATCATCAGAGGCAACACAACGAATGCCTCATGCGCAGCCGGTCGCCCAGTCCTTCATTTCCCGCAGTCCACCGCGTCCACCCGGAACCTCGGCACGTCCTGATCGCCACTGGCCATTTCGGCCGCCAGGTGCTGTGGGAGCAGGACCGTCTGCTGTCAGGGTTTGAATTGCGGGTTCTGGTCGTGCGCCGCACGCCCAAGCCGATGGCCGCCTCCCCTCTGGTGCGCACCGGTAGGCGCGGCGTGTCGCATTGCGCCCAAAGCGCCTGAACCCGTCGCACCCTCTCGCTATCATCGGCCCATGGATCGCAACTTCCCGCGTCTGCTCCACACCCTCCAGCTGATTCCGGCGAGGGGCAAAATCTCCGCGTCAATGCTTCTGGAACGGCTGGGGAACTTGGGGTATGAGGTGGACGCGCGGACGGTTCAACGGGATCTGAAATCCCTGACGATTCCCTTCGGCCTGGAATGCGACGACCGCAACAAGCCCTATGGCTGGTACTGGGCCAACGAGGCCAAACGGATCACCGTGCCGGGCATGGACGCCAGTCAGGCGCTTAGCCTTCGCCTGCTGCAGACCTACCTGATCGACCTGCTGCCCGAATCGACGGTCCAGGACCTGCGCCCTTACTTCGAAGAAGCCAGCAACCAACTCACGCAGCACTACGGCGACACCGCCGTGCAGCGCTGGCTCGACAAGGTGGCCATCGTGCCGGCCTCGCAGCCCTTGCTGCCCCCGACGGTCAAGCGGTCCGTGCATGACGCCGTGACGCAAGCCCTGCTGTCTGAACGGCAACTGGATTTTCAATACACCAGCGCAGGCGGCAAGGTCGCCAAGTCCGCTACGGTCCACCCGCTCGGCCTGGTCCAGCACGGCGTGGTGCAGTACCTCGTCGCCACCTTCTTCGACTACGAAGACCCCCGGCTGCTGCCCCTGCACCGCATCGAGTCTGCCACGCTGCTGGTGGCTGCTTCCAGCACGCCGCCCGGTTTCACATTGCGGGGCTACATCGAGCAGGGCGCCTTCGGCTTCGGCCACCGGAATGCCCACACCAAGCCTGTTCGACTCGTCGCGGTTTTCGGAGCCCAGTCCGGCGCGCACCTGCTGGAATCAAAGCTCTCCGTCGACCAGACGGTGCAGGAGCTCGCCGACGGCCGCCTGCGCTTCACGGCCACCGTGCCGCACACGGAGCGCCTGATCTGGTGGCTGCTGAGTTTCGGGCCGTATGTGAAGGTTGAGAAGCCGCTGACGCTGCGGCGCGAGGTGGCATCGCGTCTGCGTGAAGGCGCGGCGCAGTATGGCGACGTCGCCGGGGATGATGCGGATACGGGGCCAGCCACGCAGCCCTGAACAGCGGCAGCCGGGTTCATTCAAATCCCCCGCCGCCGCCTTGCCGTCAACCCCCCGTCGAGGCTCGTCGAGATCCGTCCAGGGCGTCCGGGGCAAGATCAACAGCCGTTCCATTTGGCGTCATGGCGATTGCATCCAGTTTTCAAGCTTGAGTCCCTTGACCCGCCCAAAGTCTTTCGCGTTGTTCGTGACAATCACTGCCTCGATGCTGCGGGCGTGCGCGGCGATCAGCATGTCGTTTGCCCCGAGTTGCTGGCCCTTCTTCTTGAGGTCGGCTCGTATTTCAGCGTAGTGTCTTGCAGCGTCTGGAGTCCAGTCAAGAACTTCGACATGCCGGGCAAACAAGTCCACCACTTGCTGATTGGCCTTCTTCCGGGCCGAAAGCTGGACGCCGTAAAGCAGCTCTGCCAGGGTCACCACCGAAATGCACTGCTGCGCCAGCGGCACGGACTCGATTCGTTCAAGCAGGACGGGCGCCGACTTGCGGGTGATGAAAATGCAGGTATCGGTGTCCAGCATGTACCGGCTCATGGGAAGGCTCGCTCCTGCACTGGCAAATCCTCGACGCCGTCCATGAAGTCATCCGTGGCGCGCACATCGGATTCGAGGAACGACTTCCAGCTGGTCGGGCGCGGCGAAAGGATCACGTCGTCGCCGACCTTGCGGATGTAGACGTCCTTCATCCCCTCCGGGAACCTGAATTCCAGAGGAATCGTCACCACCTGGGCACGGTTGTTCTTGCCGACGCGGGCTGTTTGCAATGTCATGAGTTGCTCCAAGTTGCCATGTATCAAAGTATATGGCTGAACTGGCATGTGTCAAGGCATGTATCTTGGCTGAAGGCGCAAGCTTTCAGGCCGCGTTTTTAGCGACGAATACTGTCGCAACATGGCGCGATCATAAGCACTTCCAAGGAGGTGTCTTATGCCCGCAAACCGCCGAATTCCCCCTCGCCCGGCCGCCGAAGCCCGTCGTGACCTGGCCAGCGAATCCCAGTCCATGCGCTACCTGACGCGCTGTCACAGCGCCGAGGAGGCCGCCCCCATCGAGCGCGCCGTGGCCGAGTTCGTCTCGCGCCTGATCCTGTTCCGCAAGCCCATGGAGCGCGGCAGCGATTTCATCCGACTGGGCGCGTCGGCGGCCGGTGGCCTGATGGTCTGGAGCGAATTTTTGCTGGACCGCATGATCGGCGAACTGCGCCACAAAGCCGGTCGGCGGTCCCGCTCCGATGCCGTGGAAGAAGAACAGTTGGATTGGGCACTTCCCGGCCGGCCGCTCTCGATGGTCAGGCTCAACGGCGAGTGGGTGGGCGAGAACGACATGGTGCTCTCCGAACTCGTTGACCCTGATGAACTCGCCACTCTGTCCAACGACTGGTTCACCCCGCTGATCCAGGACTACCAGCTGCGCAGCCGCCTGGCGCACGACACCTTGCGGTGGGTCCGGCAGGCCGAGCCGGCCCAGCCGCTGCCCCACCAGACCAACGCCGCCTATCTGGCCGAGGGTCTGGGGCTGGACGCTGCGGGCGGGCGCCTGCTGGAACTGATCGGGCTGTGCGTCGCGGCACCCGCGCTGTTGCGGGCATTGGCCCCCATCGAAGTGGGCGACTTCAAACACGTCGCACGCATCCTGGGCGACCTGATCGACTGCGATGAGGCCACCATTGAGTCGCTGTACCACCCCGACAGCATGTTGCGCCGCTGCGGCGTGCTCGACCGCAATCAGGACCCCGGCGTCCGGCACCACCTCAGCACGTTCGACGACCTGCTCACCTGCCACAACCTGCGCGTCCGCGCTGCAATGACTCAAACCTTCGACTCGGCCCAGGCCTTCTTTGCGTCATTCCTGTCGCCCGCCTTGCCGACCCAGCTGGATGTGCCCGACGTGCAACACCTGGCGCGCTTCACCGAGCTGGCCCTGCCCACCCTGCGCAATGCGGGCGCGCAAGCCGCGCCCGGGCTGAATATCCTGCTTTACGGCCCGCCCGGCACCGGCAAGACCGAATACGCCAAGCTGCTGGCCCGCGAAGCCGGCCTGCAACTGTTTGAAGTGGAGTGCGAAGACGGCGATGGCGCTGGCCTCAACACCTCGGACCGCCTGGGCAGCCTGATGCTGGCCCTGCAATCGCTCAAGGGCCGGCGCGACGCCATGGTTTTGCTCGATGAAGCGGAAGACGTGTTCCCCGACTCCGGCAGTTTTGCCCTGCACCAGCTGTTTGGCCTGCCCCGTGCCTCCAGCAAAAGGGAGCAGGGCAAGGCCTGGATGCACCGGCTGCTGGAGCGCATGGCGGTGCCGGTGGTCTGGACCACCAATTCCATCGGCGCCATCGACCCGGCCACGCTGCGGCGTTTCTCGCTGGTGCTCAAGATGGGCGAGCCGCCGCGCAGCGTCAAGCGCCGGCTGGCGGAGCAGTACCTGGGTGGGCTGAATCTGCCCGCCACCCAGCTGGATGCGATTGCGGCCCTGCCGCAACTCACCCCGGGCCATCTGGAAACCACCGCGCGCACCGTGGCGCTGGCCGCGCCCGCCAGCTCCGAGCAGGCCAGCGCCTTCGTGGACCAGCAACTGACCAACGCCCGGCGCGCCCTGGGCCTGCCCGCCCAGCTCAAGCGGCGCGATGCGGCGATCCCCTACGACACCCGCTTCGTCAACCTGCGCGGCAGCCACTGCGCCGAAACCCTGCTGCCCGCCCTGGCCCGGCATCCGCGCGCGGCGCTGTGCTTTTATGGCGTGCCCGGCACCGGCAAGACCGAGTTCGGCCACCACATCGCGAAGAGCCTGGGCCGGGAATTGATCGTCAAGTCCGGCAGCGACCTGCTGAGCCCCTGGGTGGGCCAGACCGAGCAGCTCATCGCCCAGATGTTCGAGGAAGCCGCCGACCGCGCAGACGAGGTCGTCCTGCTGCTGGACGAAGCCGACACACTGCTGGGGGACCGCAGCCATGCCGGGGCCAGCTGGGAGCTGTCCCAGACCAACGAGTTTCTGGCGCAGATGGAATGTTTCCCCGGCCTCTTCATCTGCACCACGAACATGGTGGACCGGATGGATGCCGCTGTGCTGCGGCGCTTCCAGTTTCGCCTCGAATTCGAAGCCCTGCGCGCGGATCAGATGCCGGTGCTGTTTGAGCTGACCTTCGGCCGTGCCGCCAACCCAGGTGAGGCGCTGGCGTTGCAGCGGCTGGCTGGCTCGGCCGTTCCGGCCGACTTCGCCAACATCGCGCGCGTGCTGCGCTTCACGCCCGAATTGCTGGACGGTGACCTGGCGGCACTAATTCAGGACGAGGTTCGCAGCCGGCGGGGGATGATCGGCAATGCGAGGCCGATGGGGTTCACGCACTGAGTGGTGAAGTCATGCAGCCAGATGCGCCTTGCCATTTAGGCAATGCTTAAAGCAGGGGCGCATCGATTTTTTCATTCATCAGAAGTCCTGATGCGTATATTCGAGAGTACTATTTTGATTGAGGAATGATTTATGAGAAGAGCGCCAGTCGTGATGCTTGAAGGAAGCTGGTGGAGTAACCATGAGGTTCCACTTGTTCTTCCGTATTTCAATGCACTTTCCAACAGTCATCGAGAAATCGACCTTAGCCATAGGACGATCTGCAGCGCGGAGGACATTTCGTATTACGTGTCGCGTATTTCAAAGAACGCAGGTGCGATGCTTTACTTCGCGTGTCACGGCAATGAGTTAAACCTAGAGCCGGCGGACGGACGCTCGCCAATACCGCCTGCGGTACTGCTGGATGCCCTCGGCAAAGCAAAGGAGGGAGCTATCTCCTTTGTCCACTTTGGATGTTGTGAGATGGTTGGTTCGAAAAATCGACGCGAAACACATCAGAAAGTGCTGGATGCAACTGGAGCCAAGTGGGCGTCGGGGTATACAAAAAAGTGCGATTGGCTTCAGTCTACCTTTCTAGACTTGGCCCTCGTATCGGAGCTTTTCGTGCCCGACCACAAGTCATCAGATGGTCGTGTCACACCGCTCAAAAGACAAGCTGACGGCTTTATTAGGACGTATGAGCAGCTGGCGCGAGAACTTGGGTTTAGCGCCTTGGCGAAAGTTTCTGCAGGAAATTTGCTTTTCCCTTCGGCCTTGCATTCTTGATAGCAATGTCATTCGCCAGACCGACAGTCCGCAATCGTCCAACCGGGCATGTTGATAGTCCTGCGGCTAGGCTGCCTATGTGGCGCCCTGAGTGCCGGTCGGCCCTGCCCGGCAGGGTTGGAAGACTACGCAACGGGGGTGGGATAGGACCGGCCCCGCTGATTTAGGGTCGTGGCATGAATCAGGAACTCGACAACATACTCTACCACCGCTACCCAAAAATATTCCCCGACCGCCACGGCGACCCGGCAGAAACCGGCATGTGCTGGGGCTTCCAATGCGGCGACGGCTGGTTTGACATCATTGATGGCCTGTGCGCTGAGATCACCCGTCAAATCAAAGCCGGCGCGATGCCGCCGGTGGTCGCGACGCGGGTCAAGGAGAAATCCGGCTACCTCCGTTTCTACATTCGCGACCATTTCAACCGCGACGCCAATCCGCAAGCCCATCGCCTCATTGAACTCGCCCAGCAGCAGGCGGAGCGTACGTGCCAGCAGTGCGGCAGGCCGGTGGAGCTGACCGATGCTCAAAGGTGGGCCGCGATGTGCCCTGCCTGTGCGGGTGAAGGTCAACTGCCGCGCATCACGGCGATTGAAAACAGACCCGAATCAACTTCATGAAGTTGGACTCATCATGCCCAGCGGCAACGCGAAAACGCCATCTTTGGCCCATCTCGAAGGGGAAAAATGAAAGTCCTGTTCCTGGACATTGACGGCGTTCTCAACAGCCGACGGACGGCCGTGGCGTTTGGCAGTTACCCCCACAAACTGGCGCACCTGGAAAGGTTCGACCATGCCGCACTCGGGTTGGTGCGCAGGTTGTGCGAGGCTGGCGTGAGCGTGGTTCTCTCCTCGTCCTGGCGCGAGGAATATCAGCATTCGGAAATCGGGCGCGCGCTTGATTTGCCGATCATTGGCGGTACGCCTGTTTTGTCGGGTTCGCGCGGCAGCGAAATTGCGGCGTGGCTGGTCGAACATGAAGATGTGCGGACGTGGGCCATTGTTGACGACGACCCGGACATGCTGGAAGAACAGCGCGGGTGCTTCGTGCAGACCGACCCCGACAACGGCCTGTTGTGGGGCGACTATGTGGCGCTCTGCGCGATTCTCGACGTCGAGACGGTCCCGAAGGCCGGTCGCGATCGCCATTGGCGAGCCGGCACGCCCGTCAAGGTAACAGCGGCTCAGGGATCGTCGCTGCAATCCGGGTCTTGAGATGCCACGAATCTGGACGGCGCTCCCTAACGCGGCAGCGGGCCGCCGCAGACAATGCGCCATCGACCGTGGCTCCTGACCCGCGGCGCTGCATTGCCATGACGAAGAAGAAACCGGTTTCCGAGAGCTCCCTGCGCCACCTGAACCCTTCCGACCTGCGCGGCGTGGCCCAGCTCGCCACCCAGGCCACGCAGGGCGTGACCCGCATCGTCGAAGGCGTGCACCAGTCCGTCTACGACACCATGGGCGTGCCGGGCGGCCCCGCAACGGGGCAGACGCGCGGGGTGACCGGGCTGGTCTACAAGAGCATCCACGGCGTCACGCAACTGGTGGGCAAGGCGCTCGACGTGGCGCTCACCGGGCTGATGCCGCTGCTCGAATCCGCCGGCGCCGCACAAGCCGGCAGCGCGCAGCGCGAGACCGTGCTGGCGATCCTGAACGGCGTCATGGGCGACCACCTGGTCGCCAGTGGCAACCCGCTGGCCACGCCGATGAGCCTGCGCCATCAGGGCCAGGCGCTGCAATGGGACGTGGAGCCGCGACCGGCCCGCCTGGAAGGCGCGGCGCCCAAGGTGCTGCTGATGATCCACGGCCTGTGCATGAACGACCTGCAGTGGCACACCGAAAAAGACGGCATAGTCGTCGACCACGGCCAGACGGTCGCCGCCGCGCTGGGCTACACCCCCATCTACCTGCGCTATAACACCGGCCTGCACACCTCGCAGAACGGCCACCAGCTCGCGGCCGAGCTGGAGCAGCTGGTGTTGCATTGGCCGGTGCCGCTCGAAGAGATCACCGTGCTGGTGCACAGCATGGGCGGCCTGCTGATCCGCAGCGCGCTGTACTACGCGCAGCAGGAAGGGCTGACCTGGCCCGGCATGTTGAAGAACATCGTCTTCCTGGGCACGCCGCACCACGGCTCGCCGCTGGAGCGGGCGGGCAACTGGGTCGACACGATCCTGGGCAGCACGCCGTTCACCGCGCCGTTTGCGCGCCTGGGCAAGCTGCGCAGCGCCGGCATCACCGACCTGCGCTACGGCCATGTGCTCGACGCCGACTGGCAGGGCCATGACCGCTTCCATCGCAAGCCCGACAGCCGGGTGCCGCTGCCGCTGCCCGACGGCGTGGCGTGTTACGCGGTGGCGGCCACGCTGGCCAGCGAGCGCAGCGCCCTGGCCGACCGGCTGACCGGCGACGGCCTGGTGCCGCTGCACAGCGGGCTGGGCGAGCACGACGACCCGGCGCGCTCGCTGATCTTTGCGAAGGACTCGCAGTGGATCAGCTTCAACACCGGCCACATGGAACTGCTGAGCCGCCCGGAGGTCACGCAGCAGGTTTTGAAATGGCTGACGCCGCCGGCTGAACCCCAAGCCTGAAAGCGTCCGCCCCCTGAAGCGCGGGGCAGGGCGCTAACTGCGCGATACTGCGCCATCGAGACCCTGCAGGAGATTGCCCCCATGAACTTTCGTGCTTTGAAAACCATAGCGTCTTGCGTCCTTTTGACGCTGGGTTCTGCCACTTTGATGGCCCAGACCGCGTCTGTGAACGCGATCTGCAGTACCGACGGCCCCTGGTGCGAGCTGGCGGCGAAGGAGTTCACCCGCCAGACCGGCATCAAGGTGTTCCAGTCGCACAAGGCCACCGGCGAGGCGCAGGCCCAGTTGCGCGCCGAGGCGGCCAACCCCAAGACCGACATCTGGTGGGGCGGCACCGGCGACCCGTATTACCAGGCGGCCGAGGTCGGGCTGCTGGATCAGTACCGGCCTGCCTACCTCAATGACCTGCATGGCTGGGCGGTGCGGCAGTACGCGATGAGCCAGAACTACGTGGGCGGCTTCTACACCAGCGCCATCGGCTTTGGTTACAACGAGGAGGTGCTCAAGCGCAAGAATCTGCCGCCGCCCAAGTGCTGGAAAGACCTGCTGAATCCGATCTACAAGGGCGAGATCGAGACCTCCCACCCGGCGTCCAGCGGCACGGCCTACACCATCCTGGCCGGCCTGGTGCAGTTGATGGGCGAGGACGCCGCTTTTGATTACCTGAAGAAGCTGCACAAGAACATCACGCAGTACACGCGCAGCGGCCAGGCGCAGGCACGCAGCGTGGGCAAGGGCGAGGTCGGCATCGGCATCAGCTTCATCTTCGGCTTCGAGAACGAGCGCATCACCAACAAGTTTCCCGTGCAGTCGGCGGCGCCCTGCGAGGGCACGGGCTACGAGATCGGCGGCATCGCGCTGGTCAAGGGCGCACGCAACAAGGAAGGCGCCAAGCGCTACTACGACTGGCTCATGAGCCCCGAGGGCCAGCAGATCGGCGCGCGCGCCAACAGCCTGCAGGTGCCGGCCAACAAGACCTTCAAGCCCGATCCGCGCATTCCGTCGATCGACAACGTGCGCCTGATCAAGTACGACTTCGAGAAGTACGGCAAGGCGGCCGAGCGGCGCCGGCTGGTGGACCGCTGGACCCGGGAGGTGGAGTCCCAGCCGCGATAATTGCCGCTTGAAACCCGTGGCAACGCCCCTACATGAAGGGGCGTTCGTATTTTCACTCCCCCCATCCTGAAGACCATGACCAAGCAAACCCTTTCCTTCCAGGCCGAAGTCGCTCAGCTGCTGCACCTGGTGACCCATTCGCTGTACTCGAACAAGGAAATCTTCCTGCGCGAGTTGATCTCCAACGCGTCGGACGCCTGCGACAAGCTGCGTTTCGAGGCTATCAACGACGGTGGCCTGTACGAGAACGACGCCGAACTCAAGGTGAAGCTCGCCTTCGACAAGGACGCGAAGACGCTGACCATTACCGACAACGGCATCGGCATGAGCGCGCAGGAGGCCATCGAGCACCTCGGCACCATCGCCAAGAGCGGCACCAAGGATTTCGTCAGCAAGCTCAGCGGCGACCAGAAGGCCGACTCCCAGCTCATCGGCCAGTTCGGCGTGGGCTTTTACTCGGGCTTCATCGTGGCCGACAAGATCACCGTCGAATCCCGCCGAGCCGGTATGAAGGAGACCGAAGGCGTGCGCTGGGTCAGCGGCGGCGCCGGCGACTTCGAGGTCGAAACCATCACCCGCGCCGAACGCGGCACCAGCGTGATCCTGCACCTGCGCGAAGACGCCATGGATTACGCCAGCAGCTGGAAGTTGAAAGACATCGTCAACAAGTACTCCGACCACATCAGCCTGCCCATCGTGATGGAAAAGGAAGAGTGGAAAGACGGCGAGCTGATCACACCCGGTGACGAGAACGGCGGCCGTGAGCCCGGCGGCATGGTCAAGACCGGCGAGTGGGAAACCATCAACCAGGCCTCGGCCCTGTGGACGCGGCCCAAGAAAGACATCAGCGAAGAGCAGTACACCGAGTTCTACAAGGCCATCAGCCACGACTTCGAGGCCCCGCTGACCTGGACGCACAACCGCGTCGAGGGCAGCACTGAGTACACCCAGTTGCTGTACATCCCGGGCAAGGCGCCGATGGACCTGTGGAACCGCGACAAGAAGGCCGGCATCAAGCTGTACGTCAAGCGCGTCTTCATCATGGACGATGCCGAGGCCCTGCTGCCCACTTACCTGCGCTTCGTCAAGGGCGTGGTCGACTCGGCCGACCTGCCGCTGAACGTCAGCCGCGAGCTGCTGCAGGAAAGCCGCGACGTCAAGGCCATTCGCGACGGCTGCACCAAGCGGGTGTTGTCCATGCTCGAAGACCTGGCCAAGCACGACAAGCTGCCCGAGCCGGCCGCCTCCGCTGAAGGCGAGCAAGCGGTCACCGACGTGGTGAGCGACGAGGACAAGGCCAAGGCCGGCAAGTACACGGCCTTCTACAGCGAGTTCGGCGCGGTGCTGAAAGAAGGCCTGGGCGAGGACTTCGCCAACAAGGACCGCCTGGCCAAGCTGCTGCGCTTTGCCTCCACCAGCACCGACACGGTGAGCGTGTCGCTGGCCGACTACAAGGCGCGCATGAAAGAGGGCCAGGAGGCGATCTACTTTATTACCGCCGACACCCTGGCCGGCGCCAAGAACAGCCCGCAACTCGAAGTGTTCAAGAAGAAGGGCATCGAAGTCCTGCTCATGACGGACCGCGTCGACGAATGGGCGCTGAACTTCCTGCACGATTTCGACGGCACGCCGATGCAGTCGGTGGCCAAGGGTGCGGTCGATCTGGGCAAGCTGCAGGACGAGACCGAGAAGAAGGCCGCCGAAGAGGCCGCTGAAACCCTCAAGCCCCTGCTGGCCAAGCTCAAGGAAGCACTCAAGGACAAGGCCGAGGACGTGCGCCTGACCACCCGCCTGGTGGACAGCCCCGCCTGCCTGGTGGTGCAGGACGCCGGCATGAGCATGCAGCTCGCGCGCATGCTCAAGCAGGCGGGCCAAGCGGCGCCCGAGGTCAAGCCGGTGCTGGAAGTCAACGCCGAGCACGCGCTGGTCAAGAAGCTGGACGGCAGCGTGCACTTCAACGACCTGGCGCACATCCTGTTCGACCAGGCGCTGATCGCCGAAGGCGGCCTGCCGGACGACCCTGCCGCGTACGTCAAGCGCGTGAACGCGCTGCTCGCCTGAGCATCCGGATTGCCGTCCGGACCAGCCGGTGGTCCAGTGACCGGCTGAGCGGGTGGTAGGCAAGGTAAAACGCTGGCTTTGGATGGAAATTCAAGGAAAACAGCTATTCCCCAGCGTCAGATGGTCGTTGTCAGCTATCGATTGAGGAGTTTGTCAGCTCAGCGCCACTGGGTCAGCGAAACGCCAATGCCCACACCGGTGTTGCGGAAGTTGTAGTTCTGCAGCGAGTCGTTCCAGCCGTAGAAAGCCTGGACGTAGCCATGCAACTGACCATACAGTGGGAACGCCCAGTCGGCCTGCACCGATGTGCGGCTGGGCGTGTTCGAGCTGTTCTTGAGGTTGTTGCGCACCGTGGCCGAGAAGACATTGGCGCCGTAGGGCAGCACGGCCTGAACTTCAAGCCGGCCCGCGTAGTCGCCCACGTCGGCATTGTTGTCGGACGTCCCGGTCTCCGGAAGGCGCCACCACGGCTTGATGAGCACGCTCAGGTCGCCCGCGGCCAGCCCGAAGGTCGCGTAAACCCGGTTCCATGAACGCGAGAGCGGATCGTTCTGCCCGTTGGACTGGTGCGAGATGCCCAGGTTGAGCATGCGCCACTGCAGCCCCTCGGGGCCGACCCTGAGGGGCAGCGTCAGCCAGGCCTCGGGCTGAAAATCGGTCTCGCGGAAGGGCCGCGAATTCTTTCCGTCGTAGACCTGCCAGTAGGTCTGCTGGGTATAGGCCGCCCACAGGTCGAGCGGGCTGTCGAAGATGTCCTGCCAGAGCTTGGTCTTGGCGCTGATCTGGAACTTGGCGTCGCCGTGCATGTAGGCATCCTGACCGGATGCACAGTTCTGCGGATTGGGCGAGCAGGGGTTCGGGTTGGTGTTCTTGCGCCAGTTCCCGACCATCACGTACGTGGGCTGATAGGCCTTGATCTTGAAGACGCCGTCCTTGGTGCCCGGATCGAGTTCCCAGCGTTCGGCGAAGGTCTGCGGCGTGTACGTGCCTGCGGTCCACCAGTTGCGCGTCGTCGGCGCCGGCACCGGGGGCGGGCTGGCCGCCGCTGTCACCATGGCCGCGTCAGGGGTGGAGGCGGGCGCTGCAACCCCGGGCCTTGCCCGGCCGGCGGCCTGGTCGTAGCAGGCCAGCCGGGACGCGTCGTCGTCGAGGGCGCGACAAACTGCGGGCTCGTCCGCAGCTTTTGCCTGGGTTGCGAGGACGGACAAAAGAGCGAGAACCACTAGGGCGGTGCCGGAATGCTTCATGATCACAGACGGAAAAGGTGAGGAAGATACGGACACGCCAACGGCGGTACGTTCAGTCAACGACCTTCATTCTTCGCCGGCGGGTGTCATCCGTCTGTTGGGTGGCGCACACAGTGCGATTCGATCCGTCTCAACGGGGGGGTCGAGGCCGATGGAGCGGCCGATCTGGCGTAGTCCAGCGTCGGATGGACGCAAACAGCTATTGAAATAGTAGTAAAGAAAATGTCCCCGACTGCCGTTGCAGCCGGGGCCATTCTTTTAGCGACAGCCTATTCGGCGCCAGCGACCGCCTGCTCGGCGCTCACCGGGCCGGGGCCGCGGCGCTCGAACCACGAGCCGAAATAAAACACGGCCACCAGCGCCGCCGCCAGAACGGCCAGCACGATGGGCTCGGCCACGCCATAGGCGTCGGTGAAGGTGTCGCCATCGACGATCGAGCCCATGGCCATCATGGTACGGATGGTGGGCCCGTAAAGACCCACGAACGCGAAGGTGCCGACCAGCAGGCCGACGATGAAGACCAGCGCGTCCAGCCGGCCCGAGGCCAGGCCCGCCACCGAGGTGCCGGGGCAATAGCCGCCAATGGCAAAGCCGGCGCCGACCAGCACGCCTCCGACGGCCGAGGCCATCACCAGCGCCTGCGGCACCGCCACGGAATCGGGCGGTATCACGCCGACCAGGCGCAGGATCCACAGGCCGAAAGCCGCCACGACGATGGCGGTGAACATCACCTTGAAGACGGACCAGTCGGTCAGCCGGAACTGCGAAGTCAGCTTCAGCGGGCTGCCGAAGCCGGCGTTCTCCAGGATGAAGCCGAACAGTACGCCGCAGATCAGGCCGGACAGGGCGCCGGAGGTATGCAGGGGGAAATGAAGGTCCAACATCTCAGACTCCTCGAACGATGCGGTTGACGATCAGGCCGGTCGCGAAAAACAGGGCCAGGAACACAAACGCGGCAATGCCCAGGGCCGCCGCTCCCGACAGGCCCAGCCCGCTGGTGCAGCCGCCGGCCACCCTTGCGCCGAAGCCGGCCAGCAAGCCGCCGGCCAGTGCGCGAACGATGCGGCCGGAGGAGCCCACACTGCGCGCGCCATCGAGTTGCACGCGGAATCGACCGGCCATGAAGGACGCCACCAGCGCGCCGATGAACAGACCCAGCACTTCCCAGGTCATCCAGGAGCCGATCGGGTTGCCGTCGGCCACTTTGGAAGCCAGGTAAAGATTGGCTTGGGTGGCTGCAGGTGCCACCGCCAGGCCGGTTCCCGCCACCACGTCGGTGGCGGCGCCGCTGGCGCCCAGGCCGTGGCCCGTGATCAGGAAGGTGAACAGCAGCGCCAGCCCGAGCGCAATGCCCGCGGCCATGGGTGGCCAGAACGGTTTGACGGTGCGGCGGCCGTCGGTGGAGAGGGTGTTCATGGTTTTCTGCCTTTCGGAAATTTGGCCGTCGTCACGCATTGACCGGCCATGAACGCAATTTAGTTGATACCCCGTAGGGTATTTATGATCTAGGTCAATATAAGTGAAGCCAAAGATTTGCAGAATGGCGTCGAGGGTAAACCCCAGCAGTTGGGACATACGACGAAAGGTTGCAAATGACCTCCAGACTGAATCGATGGGCGCGCGTGGCATGGATGGCGAGTTGTCTCGGCCTGGCAGCCATGGGCGTGACGCAGGCCGAAGAAGCCAAGCCGGTGAATCTCAAGACCACGGCCGATCACACCAAATTCAAGGAACTTCAGCGCGAGTTCAAGTCGGGCCCCGAGCTCACCAAGGCCTGCCTGTCCTGCCACACCGAGGCGGCCGGGCAGATCCACCGCACCAAGCACTGGAAGTGGGAATACAAGAACCCGGCCACCAACCAGCTGCTGGGCAAGAAGAACGTCGTCAACAACTTCTGCATCTCGATCGCCTCCAACGAAGCCGCCTGCAACAGCTGCCACGTCGGCTACGGGTGGAAAGACGCGTCGTTTGACTTCAAGTCCGAAGAGAACGTGGACTGCGTGGTGTGCCACGACACCACGGGCAACTACCGCAAACCGTCCGGGCTGGCCGGCAACGTGGTCACCCAGGACATGGAGTTTCCGCCCGGCTCGGGCAAGATTCTGAAGGCGATCGACTTGTCCAAGATTGCCCAGAAGGTCGGCAAGTCCAGCCGCGACACCTGCGGCGCCTGCCACTTCAACGGCGGCGGCGGCGACGGCGTCAAGCATGGCGACATGGACAGCTCGCTGGCCGCGCCGGAAAAGGCCGTCGATGTGCACATGGACGCCTCCGGCCTGGACTTCACCTGCGCCACCTGCCACAAGACCTCCAGCCATGACGTGGCCGGCAGCCGCTACACCCCGACAGCCAAGGACGCCAAGGGTGCACACATGCGCGGCGCCAGCAACGACGGCAACCCCGCCACCTGCGTCTCCTGCCACGGCAACGGCCCGCACAAGAAGGAGGCTGTGCTGAACCGCCACACCGCGAAGCTGGCCTGTCAGACTTGCCACATCCCCGAATTTGCACGCGGCGGCATTGCCACCAAGATGAGCTGGGACTGGTCCACCGCCGGTCAACGCGATGCCAACGGCAAGCACATCGAAAAGAAAGACGCCAAGGGCCGCCTCATCTACGAATCGCGCAAAGGCGACTTCGTTCTGGCCGAAAACGTCAAGCCCACCTATGTGTGGTTCAACGGCCAGGTCAACTACACGCTGTTGACCGACAAGATCGATGCCACCCAACCCGTCACCCGCATCAACACGCTGGGCGGCAGCCCCAATGACGGGAAATCCATGATCTGGCCGATCAAGCGCTTTGGGGGCAAGCAGCCCTATGACACGGTCAACAAGACCCTGATCACGCCGCACACCGCAGGCAACGACGACACCGGCTACTGGAAGAACCTGGAGTGGAACAAGGCGATCGAGGCCGGCATGAAGGTCTCCGGCACGCCCTACTCCGGAAAGTTCGACTTCATCAAGACCCAGATGGACTGGCCCATCACCCACATGGTGGCGCCCAAGGACAAGGCCTTGGCCTGCTCGGAATGCCACACCCCAGGCGGCCGGCTGGAAGGGCTTGACGGCATCTACATGCCCGGCGCCAGCGCCAACCCCCTCGTCAACAAGCTGGGCTGGGGCCTGGTACTGCTGACGCTGCTGGGCGTCACCGGACACGGCCTCATGCGCGTGGTATCCCGCGGCAAGAAATAAGGAGCAACAAAATGACTGAACGTGTCTATCTGTTCAAGGGCTTCGAACGCTTCTGGCACTGGTCCCAGGCGTCCCTGATCATCTTCCTGCTGGTGAGCGGCTTCGAGATCCACGGCACCTACCGTCTTTTCGGCTTCGAAAAGGCCGTGAACTACCACACCATCGCGGCCTGGTCGCTGGTGGGCCTGTGGATCTTCGCGATCTTCTGGCATGTGACCACGGGCGAGTGGCGCCAGTACATCCCCACGACCCAGAAGGTGCTCGCGATCGCCAACTATTACTCGTCGGGCATCTTCAAGGGCGAGCCGCATCCGTTCAAGCCGACGTCCCTGCAGAAGCACAACCCGCTGCAACGCCTGACCTATCTGGCGGTTCTGACCCTGCTCAGCCCCTTGATCTGGATCAGCGGCTGGCTGTACCTGTTCTACGGCGACTGGGCCGCCTGGGGCCTCGGCGGGCTGAAGCTGGAATGGGTCGCCACGGCGCACACCCTGGGCGCCTTCCTGATGCTGGCCTTTCTGATCTCCCATATCTACCTGGCGACCACCGGGCACAAATGGAACTCGCAACTCAAGGCCATGGTCACCGGCTGGGAAGAGCTCAGCTGATCCAAGCCCCAGCACCCTTCATTCAATTACTTAGGAGCCATCATGAAATCCTCGAAATTCCTCCCCGTCGCCGCCCTGATCGCCTTGATGGGCGCCTCCTTCGCCGCGCAGGCCTATGACGCTGACTGGAAGCGCGGTCGTATTTACTACCGCAGCGTCTGCACCTCGTGCCATACGGCGGCACCGATCGGCGCCATCAACCCCAGCACCAAGACCAAGGCGGACTGGTCCTCCTACTTGCTGCTGGACAAGCACGCCAAGGGCAAGGACACGGTCAACAAGTACTACACCAAGGAATATCGGGCCAGTATCAAGGCCACCAACAAGACCGCCGAGAAATTTGCTGACGTGCCCGACAAGGAACTGGCGGAGGACGTCAAGGCCTTCCTGCTCAAGGGCGCCAAGGACGGCGATTCACCCGCCACCTGCAGCTGATCCCCAGCCGGCACGCAACGCGAGAACCGCGGCGGCGTGCCACAGCGCCCCTTCTGGGGCGTCAAGAACCATTTGACCAAGGACTCATCATGAAAACCAGACATCTCCCTCTCGTGGCCGCTCTGTTGTCGGCCTTCGCCCTTGCCCAGGTACAAGCCCAGACCGCAACGCCCGCCGCAACGCCCGCATCGGCTGCCGCCGTGGCGTATTCGCCGGCCAATCCCGGACCCGGTTGGTACAAGCATCTGGTCAACCTCGACTTCGTGAAGAAGCAGGCCGCCATTCCCAAGATCGACGGCGTGATGCTGATCGACTCCCGCCCCACCGCACGCAAGTACGACATCGGTCACATTCCGACGGCTGTGAACATCCCGGACACCAGTTTCGACAAGCTCGCGCCGACGATGCTGCCGAAGGACAAAGCCATGCTGCTGGTGTTCTATTGCGAAGGCTATGACTGCATCCTGAGTCACAGCTCCGCGGCCAAGGCTGAAGCGTTGGGCTACACCAATGTGCGCGTCTTTGCGGAAGGTTTTCCGGGATGGGTGGCCGGGGGCAACCTGCCCGCGGTCAGCGTGGCCTACATCAAGAAGCTGATCGACGAGAAGGCGCCCATGACGTTGATCGACGCGCGTCCGAAGGCGCGCAAGTACGATCTGGGCTACATCCCGACGGCCATCAACATTCCGGACTCCCAGTTCGATTCCCTGGCCCCCAAAATGCTGCCGGCTGACAAGGCGGCCCCCTTGTATTTCTACTGCGACGGTCTGGCTTGCGTGCTGAGCAACGACTCGGCGCTGAAGGCGGTCAAGCTGGGCTACACCAATGTCAAGGTCGTGCCCGAGGGCTACCCGGCCTGGGTCAAGGCCTATGGGCCCGGCCCGACCGCAGCGGTCGCCGGAGCGGCGCCAGCAGCCGCCAAGGCGCCCGCCATCGAGGCCGGCAAAGAGGCCGGATCGATCGCTGTGGCCTCCTTCGAGCGCATCTTCAAGGAGGCCCCGGACAGCGTCTTCCTGATCGACGTGCGTGACCCGAAGGAGTTCGACAACGGCACCTTCAAGGGCGCCATCAACATGCCGCTGAGCACCCTGGAAAAAAACCTGGACAAGCTGCCCACCGGCAAGCCCATCATCTTCTTCTGCGGCGCGGGTGCCCGCAGCGGCGAGGCGCATGACCTGGTGAAGCTCCACAAACCCGAGATGAAGACCGTTTTCCTGGACGCGGACATCAAGTGGACCAAGGATGGCGCCTACACGATCAAGGGCAAGTAAGCAGGAACAACATCATGAAACGCAATTCAATCATTCTTTCCGCGCTGCTTGCCTGTTCGCTGTCCGGAATCGCCCAGAGTCAGACCGAAACCTTCTTCAGCGTCACCAGTGCCGACAACCAGGCCCAGGGCATGGCGATGGTACTGGCCACACAGATGGCCGAACAGAAGGCTGCCGTGCGCATCCTGCTGTGCGGCCCGGCCGGCCAGCTGGCGTTGAAGGCGTATGAGCCGCCCGCGCTCAAGCCGCGCAATGTCACGCCCAAGCAGATGATGGCCGGCCTGATCAAGGGTGGCGCCACCGTGGAGGTCTGCGCGCTGTTCCTGCCGAACGCCGACAAGGCTCCGGCCGATCTGATCGAAGGTGTCTCGGTCGCCAAGCCTCCAGAGGTCGCTGCCTACATGGTCAAACCCGGCGTGCGCGCATTCGGTTTCTGAGGTTGTGACCGCCCCGGCACTGTGCCGGGGTGAAGTGGGTATGGCGTAGTGCCGGTACCCGTGGAGTCCGCGTACCATCGCGCCATGGACATTCGGACTCTTCAGGATTGCCTCGCCGACCTTGACCGTGACCTGTTGCAGCGCGACGCTGCGGTGCGGGTGCTGTTGCTGGGAGCGCTGGCCGGCGAGCATGTGCTGCTGATCGGCCCGCCGGGAACTGCCAAGAGTGAGCTGGCGCGGCGGCTGCGCCGGGTGTTTGCCGGCGCGCGCTATTTCGAGCGCCTGCTGACGCGCTTTTCCGTGCCGGAGGAGCTGTTCGGGCCGCTGTCGCTGCGGGCGCTGGAGGATGACCGATACGAACGTCTCATCGACGGCTTCCTGCCCACGGCGCAGGTGGCTTTCCTGGACGAGGTGTTCAAGGCCAATTCGGCCATCCTCAACGCCCTGCTGACGCTGCTCAACGAGCGCGAGTTCGACAACGGCAGCGGCCGTGTGGCGGTGCCGTTGATCAGCGTGGTGGGCGCTACCAACGAGGTGCCCGAGGACGAGGCGCTGCAGGCCTTCTACGACCGTTTTGCGCTGCGCGTGCCGGTGGAGCCGGTTGACGATGCGCACTTTGCTGCCTTGCTGCAACTGCCGGCCGAGCTGCCGCAGCCATGCGCACGCCTGGAGGCCCAGGCGCTGGAGGGCCTGCGCACGCGCGCCGCCGCGCTGCCGCTGCCTCAGTCAGTGCTCGAGCAGCTGGTGGAGGCGCGCGCGCTGTGTGCGGCGCAGCAGATCACCGTTTCGGACCGTCGCTGGCGCAAGCTGGCCGCCCTGTTGCAGGTGCAGGCGGTCAGCCGGCTGGCCGCAGACGATTCCGATGCAACCGTCAGCCCGTGGGACCTGTGGGTGCTGCCCTACGTGCTGGCGGCGCGCCCGGCGCAAGTGCCCATGTTGCGCGACTGGTTCCTGGCCGGGGTCGGCCAGGCGGTGCCGGTGGATGTGCTTTGGCTTGTCCGCGCCACCGAGGCGTTCGAGAAACAGTTGGAGATAGAAATGTCCGCACCCGCCAGCTCAGATGACGATGGTGCGGGCAAGCTGGCACTGGCGCGTGCAATCGCGGGGCCGGGCGTGCACGACGTCGGGCAGGGGCTGGTGCGCATGGTGGCCGACCAGGCGCGCAAGCGCTACAGCGGCTTGCATCTGGCCGCGCGCGGGGCGCAGGTGCAGGAGGTGCTTGATCGGGCGGTTGCTGCTCTTCAGGCCGTGCAGGCCACGGCTGAAGCCATGCGGACGCAGGCTCATGCACATGCGTGGCTGCCGCCCACCTGGCGCGATGCCATCGACGCTGTGCATCGTGACAACGTGCGCACGCTGGCGCAATTGCGGGCGCGGCTGCAAGGCGTGGCCGAGGGATTCGCCGAGCTGCCGGTGGATCCCGCGCTGGCTGCCGTGGAGCCGGCCGCGGTCCAGATCCTGGCCTGAACCTCGCGTGACGATGTCCGCCGTGCCGCCCATGCCTTTCGGCGCAACCGTTGCGGGCGCGGCGGCCTTCAACGCCCCGTTTCACGCGCTGGCGACACTGCCGCGGGAATTGTGGCTGCCCGCCATCGTCTGCAGCAGCGGCGCCACCGCACAGCGGCTCGACGCCCTGGCGCATTGGCGTGACGCGCTGCTGGGCGGGGCCTTGCCGGACGCGGTGCATGCGCTGGGTGAGCAGGCGGCCAGTGCAGCGCTGCGCCAGGTCATTGGCGAGCTGGCGCTGACCGCGCTCACCCAGGGCAGCGAGCCGCTTGCGGTGCAGGTTCTGCGCACAGCACTGTGGCATCTCGACAGGCTGGTGGACCGCCCAGCAGGGCAGTCCCGCGCCGAGGCGATCGCCGCCATGGCGCAGGCCTTTCGCGAGGAGTGGACGGTGGAGCGCCAGGGCTGGGAAGAGGTGCTGGCGCTGCTGCAGACGCTGGGTGACCTGGCGCGCCTGCGCTGGGACGAGCTGAAGGGGCGCCTGAACAGCCGCGAATGGCGCGAGGCGCAACGCATCGGCGAGGTGCTGGCTGCGCTGCCCCAGTTGGCGGCATTCATCGAGCGGGTCGGCCGCGCGCAGCGCCGTGACGACCTGCCGCCGCGCCAGAACGACACGCCGCGAGCGGCGCCGCCACGCCCGTTGGCCGTGAAGGCCATCGAGATCCGGCTGGTGGACCAGCCCGGCGCGGTGCGTGGCATCAAGCGCTCGGGACTGATCAGCCGCATGCTGGCCAGCGAGGCGGCGCTGATCCGCCACCCGGTGTTGCACCGCCTGTGGCGCGCGCGCCTGGCCGAGTCACAGCTGCTGAGCTACGAGGATGAGGCGGTGCTCACGCAGTGGGTGGTCTGCCCCGATGAACGCCGTGCGCTGGCGGCAGCCCCGGAGCCGGCGCCGCGGGGCCAGGGGCCGATGATCGTGTGCCTGGACACGTCGGGCTCGATGCGCGGCGCGCCGGAGAACGTGGCCAAGGCTTGCGTGCTGCAGGTGCTGCGCACGGCGCACCAGGCCCGGCGCGGCTGCCGCCTGCTGGCCTTTGGTGGCCCGGATGAAGTCGTCGAGCGCGACCTGGCGCCCGACCTGCAAGGCCTCGATGCGTTGCTGGCCGTGATGGGCCAGAGTTTCGATGGCGGCACGGATGTGCAGACGCCGCTGGAGCGCGCGATTGCACTGGTGCACACGCAGGCGTGGGCGCTGGCCGACATCCTGATCGTGAGTGACGGGGAATTCGGGGTGACCCCGGCCACGCTGGCGGCACTGCGGGCGTGCAAAGCCGACCTGGGGCTGCGCGTGCACGGCATCCTGATCGGCGACCGCGAGACCATCGGCCTGCTGGAGGTCTGCGACGCGATCCACTGGGTGCGCGACTGGCGCCGCTACGCCAGCGATGCGCACGCCGCGTATGCCGACGGCTTTTCACCGGTGAGCAACCGCAGCATTACGGCGCAGTTTTTCCCGAACGCGATCCGGCGCTGACGCCGGCGGCCGCGCCGCGGGCCCCGATCAAGGCGCGTCGGAGAGGGTTGCCAGCGCATCGGCCAGCAGCGCCAGCCTCAGAGCGCCCTTGCGTTGGCGCCCGCGCACGGTGCGCCGGCGCAGCGGGGCGCTGAGCCAGGCCAGTCGGTTGACCCAGGGGCGGGCGCGCAGCAGCGTGTCGCGCACGCGAGAGTCGGGGTTCTCTTCCAGACACAGAGCCAGCAGCCGGGGCAGCAGCCGGCGGGATTCGGCTTCGTCCACGGCCCCGGCCAGCGAGACCGAGTTCAGAAACAGGATCACATCCAGCGCCTGCACCACCGGCAGTGGCACGAGCTCGCCGAAGTCTTCCTCGAAGTCGATGCGCCAGGTGGCGCCGCCGTGGCGCGTCAGGTTCTTGATCTGCGACGCGCCGTGCCACTGGGCCGCGCGGTGGAAGGCACCGAGCTCGCGCGCCTCGTTCTCCATCTCGGTGCGGCAGGTGTCCGCCGTCCAGTCCTCCAGCAGGTTGGCGACGGTGTTGCCGCAATGCTCCAGTAGCAGGTAGTCCGGGCCTTCGTGCACCAGGTGCGGCACGCGCTGGCCGGCCTGCTCCAGCGCGCGCAGCCGGCGTGCCTCGAAGCCGACGCCGGTGGCCGCATCGGCCAGCCGCAGCGTCTGCATCGGCAGCGACTGCCCGGTGATCCCTTTCACCAGCCAGCGCACGGCCACGGCCTGCAGGCGCGAGCGCGGCTGCGGCGCCACGCGCTTGGCCACGTAGCGCCGCCCCGAGTGCGAAAGGATCACGACGCGGTCGGTGCTGGCGGCCAGTGCAGCGGCTGCAGCGTCGATGAGGGGGGTGTTCGGGGGTTCGATCACGGGGTCTGTTTCGGTGTGGGCCGGGGCAGAGGCAGCGGATTCTGGGGGCTGATGCCACGCCCGGCGGGCCGCGTTGATTATCCATGCCCGGTCGTCGCGTTCCCGCGCTGTCAGGGAGCCATCGGCGCGATCGTTTACCATCCGCAGCATCGTTTCGGGCGTCCAGCAGAGGTGCGGCGCCGGGCACGCGATCCCCACCCTCGCTTCATTTCATGCCTCTTCCGGACAGCCGCTGGCAGTCACTCCCCGACCGGACCCATTCCATCGCCTGGCTGATCGCCGGTTTCACCGTGCTGCGCCTGCTGCTGGCGGCCACCGCGCCGCTGCTGCCGCAGGAGGCGTATTACTGGAGCTGGAGCCGGCATCTGGACTGGTCGTATTTCGACCATCCGCCGCTGGCCACCTACAGCATGGTGCTGACCACCGCGCTGTTCGGCCAGTCGATCTTCGGCATCAAGTCCGCCGCCGTGCTGTGGGCGCTGGGCTGGAACCTGCTCTGGGTGCGCCTGATCCTGGACATGTACGGCGATCGCCGGCTGGCCTTCTGGAGTATCGCGGCGCTGAACCTGACCTTCGTCTACGAGGCCTTCGGGCTCGGGCCGACGCCCGACAGCCCGCTGATCTTCGCCTGGACCGGCGCGATCTGGGCGGTCTGGCGCCTCAGCCAGACCGGTAACGCCCGCTGGTGGTTCGCCGCTGGCGGCTTCATCGGGCTGTCCATGCTGGGCAAGTATTCCGGCGTGCTGCTGGGGCCGGTGGTGCTGCTGTACCTGCTGACCTCGCCGCGCCAGCGCCACTGGTTCGGCAAGCCGCAACCCTACCTGGCGGTTGGGGTGGCGATCGCGGTGTTCGCGCCGGTGCTGATCTGGAACGCCCAGCACGACTGGGTCTCCCTGGCCTTCCAGAGCAGCCGCCGCGTCGGCGAGATGGGCGGTTTCAAGCCGCGCTATTTCCTGATGCTGGTGGCCACGCAGTTCCTGCTTCTCACGCCTTACTTGTTTGTCGTGGCGATCGGCGCGCTGATTCGCGGCGCGCGCGGTGGACTGGGCGCATCGGTGGACGACCGCACGCGGCTGCTGCTGCTCAGTGGTGCGGTGCCGATTCTGGTGTTCACCCTGGTCAGCTTCCGTTCGATTGCCAAGATCAACTGGCTGGCGCCGGCCTACTGGTCGCTGGTGATCCTGGGCGTGCAATATGTGCTGACGCGTGACGGCGGTTTGCGGCGCCTGGTGCGCGGGCTGGCGTCGTCCGCCATCCTGCTGCTGGCGGCCGGCCTGGTGTTCTGGATTCCCAACCTGCCGGTTCCGGGCGACATGAACAGCTGGAGCGGCTGGCAGAAGGCCGCGACGCGGGTCGCAAAGGCTGAAGCCAGCTTGCGCGCCGAGGGCCGCGAGACCTTCGTGTTCGGCCCGAACTACAAGATCAGCTCACTGATGCGCTACTACCTGCCCGGTCAGCCGCGCACCTACGCGCACGACATCTACGGCGACAAGGCGCTGCAGTTCGATTACTTCCCGCTGGATCGCGACCTGCGCGGCGCCACCGGCATCCTGGTGGTGTCGGACCAGGACGCGGGCGACCTGGACCTGGAGCGCCTGAAACCCTGGTTCGATTCGGTGGAGCGCATCGAGACGGTGGAGGCGCGCGCCTTTGGCAAGGTCACCCGGCGGGTGGACATCTACCGCTGCACCAATTACAAAGGCCATCCGCGACACAATGGGGCGCGGGCGGCCACGGGCGGGACCGACCCGCAGACAAGGTAAAAAACAATGCCACAACTTTCCGTCATCGTGCCGACCTTCAATGAGCTTGGCAACGTCGTCGAGCTGCGCAACCGCGTGGCTGAGGCGCTCACCGGCATCGACTGGGAGATGATCTTTGTGGACGACAACTCGCCCGACGGCACCGCTCAGGCGGTGCGCGAGATGGCGCAGGCGGACCGGCGTGTGCGCTGCATCCAGCGCATCGGTCGCCGCGGGCTCTCCACCGCCTGTATCGAGGGCATGCTGGCCTCATCCGCGCCCATCGTTGCCGTGATCGACGCCGACCTGCAGCACGATGAACGCCTGCTGCCCAAAATGTTCGAGCTGATCCAGGGCGGCGATCTGGACGTGGTGGTCGGCAGCCGCTACGTGGAGAGCGGCGGCATCGGCAACTGGGATTCATCCCGCGCGGCCTTCAGCCGCTGGGCCACGCAGCTCAGCCGCGTGGTGCTCAAGGCCGACCTGAAAGACCCGATGAGCGGTTTCTTCATGATCCGCCACGAGGCCGCCCTGGCCTGCATCAAGGCCGGCATGTCCGGCGTCGGCTTCAAGATCCTGCTGGATCTGTTCGCCACGTCGCCCACGCCGCTGCGCCACCGCGAGCTGCCCTACGAGTTCCGCAACCGCGTCGCCGGCGAAAGCAAGCTGGATACCAACGTGGCCTGGGAATACTTCATCATGCTGCTGGACAAGTTCACCGGCGGCGTGGTGCCCATCCGCTTCATCGCGTTCTCATTGGTCGGCGGCCTGGGCCTGGTGGTGCACCTGATCGTGCTGGCCGGAATGTTCAAGGGCATGGGCACGTCCTTTTTGTGGGCCCAGAGTGGCGCCACGCTGGTGGCCATGACCAGCAATTACGTGATGAACAACGTACTGACCTACCGCGACATGCGTCTGCGCGGCTGGAGCTTCGTGCGGGGCTGGCTGTCGTTCGTGGTGGCCTGCAGCGTCGGGGCGCTGGCCAACGTCGGCATCGCCGACTACCTGTTCCACAAGGACAGCTTCTGGATCACCTCGGCGATTGCCGGCGTGCTGGTGGGGGCGGTGTGGAACTACGCCGTGACCGCGGTCTACACCTGGAAAACGCCCAAGGCCGGCTGAGGATCCCCGCCAGCGCTCGGCGCGCTACTGCCAACCCGGCTGCTTGCGCAGCACGAACGCTCGCTCGATGCGCGTGGCGGTATCGGTCCAGGTGCCACGGATTTCCTTTCCGCAGGCCTGATCCGCAAAGCTGCCGCTCCAGGTGGCGCTGATGGCGCGGCCGTCGGTGGACTCCTCCAGGGTGAAGGCGCCGTTGTCCACATCGCCGGCCACCAGGGCCTGCGCCGGGCTCTGGCCCGCCGGGCGCCGAATCGTGCCGCGCAAGCCATCGGGGTGGTCCTCGCTGCGGCCCAGCGTCAGCGTCGCCGCTTCGCGCACGCCCTCCCAGCGCGCCTGCCAGGCGCCGTACAGGTGCAACGCGGTGACTTCCGAGGCTTGTGGGCACGCCACCGGGACCGTTTCAGAAGAATTTTGGGCATTTCCCAGCGCGGGATGGACACAAATAGCTACCAAAACAATAGCGTTTGACAGCCCGGCCAGCCGTTTCATGCGCGAGCTCCAGCGGCGGCAGCGTCGGCCGTGGCCAGCGCCTTCTTCGCGAATTCGGCGCGCAGCGCGCGCAGCTTCTCGCGCGGGTCCTCGCGCACGGTGGCCGCATCCAGCGCCATCTCGGCGATGAAGCGGCTGGGCTGCGCGGGCACGACTTCGCGGCCCTTCTTGCGCCGACGCGTCCAGCTCACCGCCAGCGTGCGCTGCGCGCGGGTGATGCCCACGTACATCAGGCGCCGCTCTTCCTGCAGGCGCTGCAGGATGCCCTCGCTCATCGGGCCGCCGGCCTGCCCGGATGCCGCCTCGTCATCACCGAGCTTGAAAGGCAGCAGGCCCTCGTTCACCCCCACCAGCATCACATGCGGCCATTCCAGCCCTTTGGACGCATGCAGCGTGGACAGGGTCAGCATGTTGGGGTCCTGCTCGCGCTCGTCCAGGGTGGACAGCAGCGAGATGGTCTGGGCCACTTCCAGCAGACTTTTCTTTTCGCTGGCGATGCTGACCCCGGCCGCGTCGTCGATCTCCCCGCCGCAACGCGCACCCATCCAGTCGCAAAACTCGATCACGTTGGTCCAGCGCGCGGCGGCCACCTTCTCGTTCTCCTCGCCTTCGTACAGGTGCTTCTCGTAGCCGATGTCTTTCAGCCAGTCGGTCAGAAAGGCGCGCGCGGCTTCGGCGCCATGGGTGTGCCGGGCGCGGTATTCCTGGTCGTTCACGAAACGGCCGAACTCGTGCAGACTGCCCACGGCGCGCGCCGGCAAGGCCGCCGGCAGGCTGTGCGAGAACAGCGCGGCGAACAGGCTCAGGCGGTATTTACCGGCGAACTCGCCCAGGCTTTGCAGCGTCTGGTGGCCGATGCCACGCTTCGGGCTGGTGATGGCGCGCAGGAAGGCCGGGTCGTCGTTGTTGTTGACCCACAGCCGGAACCAGGCGCACAGGTCCTTGATCTCGGCGCGGTCGAAGAAGCTCTGGCCGCCTGACACCTTGTACGGCACGTTGGCGCGGCGCAGCGCCTTTTCGAAGGGCTTGGCCATGTGGTTGGCGCGGTACAGCACGGCAAAGTCGCGCCATTCCTTGTGTTGCGAGGTCTCGCGCAGGCTCTGGATGCGCGCCACCATGCGCTCGGCCTCGTGCTCTTCGTTGTCCGCGTCCACCACGCGCACCGGCTCGCCTTCGCCGAGCTCGCTGAACAGCGTCTTGGGGTAGAGCTTGGGGTTGGGGCCGATCACGTTGTTGGCCGCGCGCAGGATGGCGCTGGTCGAGCGGTAGTTCTGCTCCAGCTTGACGACTTTGAGTTGGGGAAAATCCTGCGGCAGACGCTTCAGGTTGTCCAGCGTCGCGCCGCGCCAGCCGTAGATGGACTGGTCGTCATCGCCCACGGCGGTAAAGCGCCCGCGCTCACCCACCAGGTGCTTGAGCACCTCGTACTGCGAGGCGTTGGTGTCCTGGTACTCGTCCACCAGCACATGGCCCAGCGCCGCCTGCCATTTGGCGCGCACCTCCGGAAACTCCGCCAGCAGCTTTAGCGGCAGGCCGATCAGGTCGTCGAAATCGACGCTCTGGTAGGCGCTCAGGCGCTCTTCGTATCGGGCCATGATGCGCGCGGTGATGCGCTCGCTGTCGTCCTTCGCCTGCGCCTCGGCTTGGGCGGCGTTCAGCCCGGTGTTTTTCCATAGGCTGATGGCCCACTGCCACTGGCGCGCGGTGGCGGCATCGGTGGTGCCGCCGCAGTCCTTCAGGATGCTGGTCACGTCGTCGCTGTCCAGGATGCTGAACTGGGGTTTGAGGCCCAGCACCGCGCCGTCCTGGCGCATCATGCGCACGCCCAGGGCGTGAAAAGTGCAGACCACCACCTCTTTCGCGCCGCGGCCGATCAGCCCCTTGGCGCGCTCGCGCATCTCGGCGGCGGCCTTGTTGGTGAAGGTGATCGCGGCGATGCGCTTGGGCTCCATCCCGGCCTGGATCAGCCGCGCGATCTTGTGCGTGATCACCCGCGTCTTGCCCGAACCCGCGCCCGCCAGCACCAGGCAGGGGCCGTGCATGAAGTTCACCGCTTCCTGCTGGGCGAGATTGAGACCGGAGGACATGGGGGGAGGGGCTGCGAAAGGCGGGTAGGGGCGGACCGAGCGGCGAATCATACCGGGGGCCATGGCGGCGCGCGAAAGGTTTTCAGGTTGCGGGGACAATAGCCCCCGTGCTCTCCATCCTGCTCGTCACTTTCCCTTTCTTTGCACTCGTTCTGGCCGGCTACATTGCGGCCCGCCAGCGCATGCTGCCGCTGGAGGCGATCGCGGGGCTCAACGGCTTTGTGCTGTTCTTTGCGCTGCCCTGCATGCTGTACCGCTTTGGTGCCACCACGCCGATCGCGCAGTTGCTGGATGCGGGCGTGTTTTTCACCTGGTTGCTGTGTGCGCTGGTGATCGTGGCCTTCACCGTGACGATCAGCCTGAATGCCCGCATCGGCTGGAACGATGGCGCCTTCGGTGCGCTGGTGGCGGCCTTCCCGAACACCGGCTTCATGGGCGTGCCGCTGCTGGTGGCCCTGCTGGGGCCGCGCGCCGCAGGCCCCATCATCGTGACCATCATGGTGGACATGGTGATCACCACCTCGCTGTGCATTGCGCTGTCCCGGCTGGACAGCGCCGACGAGCACGGCGTGGCTCACGCGGCCCAGAACGCGCTCAAGGGCATGCTCGTCAACCCGCTGCCGTGGTCCATCCTGCTGGGCGCGCTGGCCTCGTTCTTCACCTTCGAGCTGCCGGGCCCGGTGCTCAAGACGGTGGGCCTGCTGGCGGACGCGGCCTCGCCGGTGGCGCTGTTCACCATCGGCGCGGTGCTGGCGCGCTCGCAGATGCGTGCGGCGCTGCACGACCACCCCGCCGTGCCGCTGATCGACTACCTCCCGGTGGCGGCCATCAAGCTGCTGCTTCACCCCTTGCTGGTGCTGCTGGTGGGCGCGACGGCGATTGCGCTTGGGGTGCCGCTGGACCGGTTTGCGCTCACGGTGATGGTGCTGATCGCGGCGCTGCCCAGCGCCAGCAATGTGTCGCTGCTGGCCGAGCGCTTTGGCGCGGACAACGGGCGCATCGCGCGCATCATCCTGGTGTCCACGGCAGCGGCCTTCCTCACGTTTTCCGGCGCGGTTTCTCTGCTCATCTGACCGGTCGCGCGGGCACGGCCCGTGGGGTGGCGCTGACAAAGATGGATTTGTGCATTGGCTTTGCCTATTGCATTGATTCAATCAATTGAATTTACTTCGACACAGGGGCTGCCTACATTCGAGGCTTCCTGACCTGTCGGGGCCCGACCATGACGACGAACCTAACCGCTTTCGCCTTCTGGCTGGACACTCTGACGGCCTTTGCCGCAGCCTTCTGAACGGCTGCATGTCTTCCACCCGATTCCGGAGATCACCCGTGAGCACATCGTCCAACCCCGCTGCCCAATGTCCTTTTGCCGGCGCGCACGGCGCCCGCACCACCGCCGGCACCCGGTCCAACCGGGACTGGTGGCCGAACCAGCTCAACCTGGCCATCCTGCACCAGCACGCGCCCGCGTCCAACCCGCTGGGCGCGGATTTCGACTACGCCCATGCCTTCGGCACGTTGGACTATGCGGCGCTGAAGCAGGATCTGGTGGCGCTCATGACTGATTCGCAGGACTGGTGGCCCGCCGACTGGGGCCATTACGGCGGCCTCTTCGTGCGCATGGCCTGGCACAGCGCCGGCACTTACCGCACGGCCGATGGCCGTGGCGGCGCCGGCACCGGCAACCAGCGTTTTGCGCCGGTGAACAGCTGGCCGGACAACGGCAACCTGGACAAGGCGCGCCGCCTGTTGTGGCCCATCAAGCGCAAGTACGGCAACGCCCTCTCCTGGGCCGACCTGATGATCCTGGCCGGCAACGTGGCGATGGAGTCGATGGGCTTCAAGACCTTTGGCTTCGGCGGAGGCCGCGAAGACATCTGGGCGCCCGAGGAAGATATCTACTGGGGTGCCGAGGCCGACTGGCTGGGCGACCAGCGCTACAGCGGAGAACGCGAGTTGGAAAACCCGTTGGCCGCCGTTCAGATGGGCCTGATCTACGTGAACCCCGAAGGCCCCAATGGCAAGCCCGACCCGGTGGCCTCCGGCCGCGACGTGCGCGAAACCTTTGCCCGCATGGCCATGGACGACTACGAGACCGTGGCCCTGGTGGCCGGCGGTCACACCTTCGGCAAGGCCCATGGCGCCGGTGATCCCAAGCTCGTCGGCCCGGAGCCCGAGGCGGCGCCCATGGAAACCCAGGGCTTGGGCTGGATCAACGCGTTTAGGTCCGGCAAGGGTGGCGACACCACCACCAGCGGTATTGAAGGTGCCTGGAAACCCAACCCCACGACCTGGGACATGGGCTATTTCAAGACCTTGTTCAAGTACGAGTGGGAACTGGTGAAGAGTCCCGCTGGCGCGCACCAGTGGCTGGCGAAAGAGGTGGCAGAGGAAGACCTGATCCCCGACGCGCACGACCCGACGAAGAAGCACCGCCCGATGATGACGACCGCCGACCTGTCGCTGCGCTTCGACCCGGTCTACGAAAAGATCTCGCGTCATTTCCTGGCGAACCCCGACGAATTTGCCGATGCCTATGCCCGCGCCTGGTTCAAGCTGACCCACCGGGACATGGGGCCGAAGGCGCGTTACCTGGGCCCGGAAGTGCCGGCTGAAGACCTGGTCTGGCAGGACCCGCTGCCGGCTGTGGACCATCCGCTGATCGACGCCGGGGACATCACCCTGTTGAAGGCGAAGGTGCTGGCCAGCGGCCTGAGCGTCCCGGAGCTGGTTTCCACCGCCTGGGCCTCGGCCTCCACCTTCCGTGGCAGCGACAAGCGCGGCGGTGCCAACGGCGCGCGCATTCGCCTGGCACCACAGAAAGACTGGGCCGTGAACCAGCCGGCACAGCTCGCCCGCGTCCTGGCGGTGCTGGTTGGTGTGCGCAGCGCGTTCAACGCCGCGCAAACCGGTGGCAAGCAGGTGTCGCTGGCCGACCTGATCGTGCTGGCGGGCAACGCCGGTGTGGAGTCGGCGGCTGCAGCCGCTGGCCATGTGGTGGAGGTGCCGTTCACGCCGGGGCGCACCGACGCCACCGAGGCGCAGACCGATGTGGCCTCTTTCGCGGTGCTTGAACCGCAGGCTGACGGTTTCCGCAACTGGCGCCGCAGCGCCTTGCGCGTGGCGCCCGAAGAGATGCTGCTCGACCGGGCGCAGCTGCTGACGCTCAGTGCGCCGGAGATGACCGTGCTGGTGGGCGGCCTGCGCGTGCTGGGCGCCAACGTGGACGGTGCGCGCGAGGGTGTCTTCACCGACCGGCTCGGCCGGCTCAGCAACGACTTCTTCGTGAATCTGGTGGACATGGGCATCGCCTGGACGCCGGTGGGTGAAAACGCCTACGAAGGCCGCGACCGCCGCAGCGGTGCGTTGAAGTGGACCGCGACCCGTGTCGACCTGGCCTTCGGCGCCAATTCACAATTGCGCGCGCTGGCCGAGGTCTATGCGCAGGACGATGCGCGGGAGAAGTTCGTGCGCGACTTTGTCGCCGCCTGGACCAAGGTCATGAACCTGGACCGCTTCGACTTGCGATAACCGGGCTGGCGTTTGGCGACCTGAACGGCGCCGGGGACTGTGGGGCCCTTCGCCCTCAACAGATGCGCGGCAACTGTTCGCCCGAGAGCCAGTCCACCATGCGTTGCCCGCCCAGCTTGGTGGTCATCTGCACGAAACGGTTGGGGTCGTCCACCACGCTGCCGATGCGCGCGGCGTCGCGCCCCTGCGGGTGGGCGCGCATGGCGGCCAGCAAGGCGTCAGCCTGATCCACAGGGCAGATGGCCAGCAGCTTGCCTTCGTTGGCCACGTACAAGGGGTCCAGCCCCAGCAACTCGCAGGCGGCGCGCACCGCGCCGCGCACCGGAATGGCGGACTCCACAAGGCGCATGCCTACGCCCGACTGGCTGGCGATTTCGTTCAACGTGGCGCCCAGGCCGCCGCGCGTCGGATCGCGCAGCACGTGGATGCCCGGCACCGCGTCGAGCATCGCCGCCACCAGGGTGTGCAGCGACTGGGTGTCGGACAACAGCGTGGTGCCGAAGCTCAGGCCCTCACGCACCGACATCACGGCCACGCCGTGGTCGCCCATCGTGCCGGACACCAGGATGGCGTCACCTGGTCGCGCCAGCGAACCGCTGATGTGCATGCCGGGGCGCGTCACGCCCACGCCGGTGGTGTTGATGAACACGCCATCGCCCTTGCCGGCCTGCACCACCTTGGTGTCGCCGGTGACGATGGGCACGCCGGCCTCGGCGGCGGCCCGCGCCATGGAGGTCACGATGCGCTGCAGGTCAGCCAGTGGAAAGCCTTCTTCCAGGATGAAGCCGGCCGAGAGCCACAGCGGGCGCGCGCCGGCCATGGCCACGTCGTTGACCGTGCCATGCACCGACAGGCAGCCGATGTCGCCGCCGGGGAAGAACAGCGGCGAGACCACGTGGCTGTCCGTGGCCATCACCAGCCGGCCGCCCAGCGCCAGCTCGGGCGGGGTGGCCAGCACGGCGTGGTCGTCGCGGGCGGCCAGCGCCGGGTTGTCGAAGGCGCTCAGGAAGATCTGCTCGATCAGCTGCACCATGGAGCGCCCGCCGCTGCCGTGGCTCATGTCGATGCGGCCATGGCGCACGTCCAGCGGCCGGGTGTAGCCGGGCTTGACAGGGCTCATGCGGTGGCTCCTGGCTTTTCTGCAATCGTTGGCATGTCGGTCATGAAGCGGCCGTAGGTGTAGTGGGCAGCGCAGGCGCCTTCGGACGACACCATGCACGAGCCGATCGGGTTGTCCGGCGTGCAGACGGTGCCGAACACGCGGCAGTCCTGCGGGCGCTTCTCGCCGCGCAGAATGGCGCCGCATTCGCAGGCCTTGGCATCGGCGACCGCGCGGTAGGGCGCGGCAAAGCGTTGCTCGGCGTCGAAGCTGGCGTATTCGGGGCGCAACTTGAGCGCCGAAAATGGCAGGCTGCCCAGCCCGCGCCACTCGAAGCTGTCGCGCAGCTCGAACACCTCGGCCATCAAGGCCTGGGCCTTCTGGTTGCCCAGCGGCGTCACGGAGCGGGTGAACTGGTTCTCGATCTCGGCACGACCCTCGTTGAGCTGGCGCACCAGCATCAGCACGGCCTGCATCACGTCCAGCGGCTCGAATCCCGTGATCACCACGGGACGGTGGTAGTCGTCGGCGCAGAAGCGATAGGGCTCGCTTCCGATCACGGTCGAGACGTGGGCCGGCCCGATGAATCCGTGCAGGTGCGCCGAGGTGGCGCTGCCCGGCGGCGGACCCAGGATGCCGCGCATGGCCGGCGGGGTCAGCACGTGGTTGCACAGAACCGAGAAGTTGCGCAGACCCAGGGCGCGGGCCTGGCGCAGCACTGACGCGGTGGGCGGCGTGGTGGTCTCGAAGCCGATGGCCAGGAACACCACCTCACGATCGGGGTGTTGCTGCGCCAGCTTCAGCGCGTCGATGGCCGAATACACCATGCGCACGTCGGCACCCTGGCTACGCGCTTTCATGAGCGAGCTGGCGTTGGAGGCCGGCACCCGCATCAGGTCGGCGTAGGTGCACAGCAGCACGCCGTGGTCACGCGCCAGCGCGATGGCCTGGTCGATGCGGCCGATCGGCAGCACGCAGACCGGGCAGCCGGGGCCGTGGATCAGTTCAATCTCGGGCGGCAGCAGAGCGCGCAGGCCATGGCGGGCGATGGCGTGGGTGTGGCCGCCGCAGAACTCCATCAGGTTGTAGCGGTGCCCGGGCGCCACCGCCTGGGCGATGGCGCGCGCCAAGCCGCGGGCCAGGTCGGCGTTGCGAAACTCATCGACGTATTTCATGGTTTTGCGCCGTCGCGGGCATCCGCCTGCGCCATCGCGGCCATGGCCTGCAGCGTGGCCAGCGCCTCTTCTTCGTCGAGCTTGCCGATGGCGTAGCCGACATGCACGATCACGTAGTCGCCCGGGCGCACGTCGTCGATGAGTTCGAGGGAGATCTCCATGCGCACGCCTTCCAGGTCGATCAGGGCGCGGTCGCCCTCCAGGCATTCGACCACGCGGGCGGGGACAGCGAGACACATGATTTGTTTTCCTTCGGGATGGGGATCAGGGTGCGGTCAAGTCGGTCATTGTGCTGGCACACCCATTGGCCACGTGCCAGGCGGCGACCCACGCCTGGCCCAGCGCCAGTGTCGCATCGCCGGGTTCGGTCGTGGCGAGTATGGCGCCGCCGCTTTGCGCCAGTTTGCGCTGCACATGATCACGCAGCAGTCCGTTGTGGAAGCAGCCGCCCGAGAGCGCGACCACGAACGGCTCTGGGTCTGCGGGCATGGTGCGGCAGACCCAGTCGGTCAGTGCCGAGGCCAGTGAGATGTGAAATTGCGCGGCGGCGCGACCGATGGCGTCATCGTCACGCTTCGCAGCCGGATCACCAAGCGCCAGCAAGGGCTCCAGCAGGCCCAACAGGACCAGTTCACTCTCAGGGCCCAGGCGGTGTCGGGTGACGGCGTCCAGGTCGGGAAGGTCGCCGGGCGGCTGGCGGTCCAGCCAGGCCTGCGCGCACTGCTGCAAGGCGATGGCGGCCTCGGCCTCGTGGCTCTGGCGCAGACACAGGCCCAGCGCTGCCGCGGCGGCGTCGAACCAGCGGCCGGCGCTCGATGTCAGGGGGCAACGCACGTCGCGTTCCAGCATCGCCGCAATCGTCTGGGCAGCAGGCTCGCCCACGGCCGCCGACCAGCGCGGCACGATCTCGCCGCCCCGCCCCATTGCGTGCAGGGCGGCCGCCGCCATGCGCCAGGGCTCGAGGGCGGCTCTGTCGCCGCCGGGCAGGGCCAGCGGGCTCAGGCGGCCGAGTCGCTGCCATCCGGTCGTGTCCACCCGTAGCAGCTCGCCACCCCAGGCCGTGCCATCACTGCCCATGCCATAGCCGTCCAGCCCCAGGCCGGACGTCGCCTGGGTCAGCCCTGCTTCAGCGAGCAGCACCGCCACATGGGCGTGATGGTGTTGCACGGGGATGGCCGGCACGCCGAGCCGTTCGGCGGTCTGCAGCGCCAGCCGGGTGCTGAAGAAGTCGGGGTGCAGGTCATGCGCCACGGCCTGGATGGCATGGCCCTGCGCCCGGGCCAGCGCCAGAACTCGATCCACCGAGGCTTGCAGGTTGGTGCAGGCCTGCACGTCGGCCAGATCGCCATGGGCATCCGACCAGAACACCTGCGCGCCGGCCACCAGGCAGGCTTTGTTTTTCAGGTGGGCGCCCAAGGCGAGCACGCAAGCGGGCAGCGCCCGGGGCAGCGTTTGCGCAGACGGGGACGGGGCTGCCCAGGGGACGGTGCCAGTCATCTGGCCTGAAGTCGGCTGCGGCGGTTCCTCGGCGCTATGCACGTCGAGTTGCACGCAAGGGTCCAGTGCCGTGGCCGCCAGCCGGGCCAGGCGCAGGCCGTCGGGCGTGGGCGTGGGCGGGGTCAGGCGCAGCCAATGGGCCAGCGCACCGTCAGGGTGGAAGTTCCACTCGGTGGGTGCCTGCAGCCGGTAGCGGGTGATGGTGGGTGCCGCTTCCGGGGTTGGGCGCTGAACCTGCGCCACATGCACCAGCAGGCCGCGCGACATCTCGCACCAGCCCAGTCCGGTGTCCGGGCTGAGCGTCAGGGAACCAAAAAGCAGGCTGTCAGGCCGGCTCAGGATGGCGGCCAAGTCTGCCACCCGCGCCCCCAGTCGCCACCACAGGGACTCGTCGCCTGGCGCGCCACCTCCTTGCCAGCCCCGGGTGCACGGCCCGGTTTCCGCCGCCAGGCCGTGCCAGGAGGGCCGTTGGGACTGCGCCGGGTCGTTCAGCAGGCGCTGGCCGAGATCGGCAAAGCCCGCCGGATCGGTCTGGGGGGTGGGCAGGACCCGATGGGCCAGGCGCACAGCGCACGCGTCGGGCCTGATGGCATGCAGCCAGCGCGCCACTGAACTGTGTGAATCCTGGGACCAGTGGTGCAGCCAGGCCACCGGCTGAGTCTGCCATTCCCGCAGCCAGTCCGCCGCTGGCATGCCGAACAGGCGCTCGGCCAGTAGCGTGGAAAGCGTGTCCATCTGGTGCTGGAGCTCGGCGAGGGACGCTTGAGCGGGGGGTGTGGCGGGTCGTGCCGCCTTGAGCAAGGCCATGTCGGGCGCCAGCCCGGGTTGGGGGCAGGCCGATGGCCAGTCCAGCACCATGCGCTGCAATTGTTCACCTGCTGTGACGAGCCGCAACAGCAATCCGATGCGGGCCGTCATCACCCCGCTGGATTCGGTCGACCCGGTGCCCTGAAGCGCCAGTTGTGAGGCCAGTGTCTGGGCGTGTCCGCACAGGTTGAACAGGCGGCCCAGCTGCTCTGGCCATTGGTCGATGGAGTACCTGCTGGCGAGGCGGTCGAGCAGGCCGGCGGAAAGCACCGGCCGCCCACCCTGGATCGGCGATATCGCGCCCACGACCAAGGATAGGGAGCCTGCCAGTGCGAGCGCGTCAGGGGCCGGGCGGCCGGACATCGTTGGGCCAGCTCAACCCTGTGCGGGCGTACTCGCCAGCTGCGCCTCGAGCTGTGCGATGCGCTGCCTGAGGCTGTCGACGGTTTCCTGTTTCGCGGCAACCGCGCTGGCCAGGCCGTCACGCAGAAACTGCAGCCATTCGTCCATGCCCTCGCCGCGGGTGGCCGACAGCTGGATCACACGAATCCGCGGATTGACCCGCCGGGCGTAGCCCAGGGCGGCCTCCACGTCAAAGTCCAGGTGCGGCAGCAGGTCGATCTTGTTGAGCAGCATCAGGCTGGCCGCGCGGAACATGTCCGGGTACTTGATGGGCTTGTCCTCGCCCTCCGTCACCGACAGGATGACCACCTTGTGCGCCTCGCCCAGGTCGAAGGCGGCGGGGCAGACCAGGTTGCCCACGTTCTCGATCATCAGCAGGGAGTCGTCCTTCAGGCCCAGCCGGCTCATGGCGTGGCCGACCATGTGGGCGTCGAGATGGCAGCCCTTGCCGGTGTTGATCTGGACGGCGGGCGCGCCGGTGGCCCGGATGCGTTCGGCGTCCATGCTGGTCTGCTGGTCGCCTTCGATGACGGCCACCGGCAGCCCGGCCAGCATCGTGATGGTCTTGCACAGCAGCGTCGTCTTGCCCGATCCGGGGCCGGAGACCAGGTTCAGCGCAAAGATGCCGTGCCCGGCCAGATGCTGGCGGTTCTCATGCGCATAGGCGTTGTTCCTGGACAGGATGTCCTGCTCGATCTGCACCCTGCGCGTGGCGCTGAGGCCCGGGGCGTGTGAATGGCCATGCCCTTCGTCTGCCGCGTGGGAATGTCCGTGCTCGTGCGCAGGGTCATGCCCGTGCTCGTGGCTGTGCCGCGTGCCATCGGCATGAACGTGTTCATGGCCGTGCCCGTGCCCGGCGTTGCCGCCTTCGAGCTTCACTTCATCGGTGCCGCAGCCGCATGTGGTGCACATTCAGGTCTCCTGGTCCGTTTGGGGGCAGCGCGGGCCTGCGCTGCCGGTCGCAGCCCGGGCTGCGGGTTTCATGTTACTTCGAGTTCCTTGACCCGCATCTCCGTGCCGCCGGTGACCTGCATCTGATGGCCGCCGCACACGGGGCATTCGCCAAAGACCTCGGTCATCGGGACGGTACGGGCGCAGGCCATGCACCAGCCCGTGCCGGGCAGTCGGATGATCTCCAGGCGCGCGCCCTGCGCGATGCTGCCGCGTGTGACGGCGTCGAAGCAAAACGCCATGGCCTCTGGCTCGACCCCGGACAGCTGGCCGATCTCCAGCCAGACCGTGCGCACTTTCGCAAAGGCCTGCAGGCGCGCCGCGTCCTCGATCAGTTGCAGAACCCCCTCGGCGAGCGACATCTCATGCATGGACTGAAGCGCTACGGCGCGCTGTGCACGACGTCAGCGAAACGCCGGACCCGGTTGGCGACAAGCCGGGCTGTTTCGCGGCCCGGGCCATCTTCGAACGCTCGGACGGGTTGAAAAGACGTGTCACAGATCACCATGCGCCGGTGGCTCTGGCGTTTCCGCCAGGATCTGGTCGTAGAGTTCCCAGGACAGTCGCGCATCTTCCTCGCTGACCTTGCGGACCGCTTGCCCGGCGCTGACCATCACGTGGTCGCCCACCTGCGGGAGTTCGTCCCGGATCATGAAGACCGATACGTCACGGAAGGTGCCACGGGCTTCGCAACGGGCGAAAAGTCCGTCGATCGCGGTGATTTGCATCGGTATGGCAAGACACATGGCAGAAAAAATTCCTTGGGAGGCAGGTCGTTATAACCTCGTCGCAGGCGCATCTTTGCGCGCCCGCCCAGGCTTTGATCTGGATCAATAAGTCCGAAATCTCGGCCTATACATCAGCAAACGCTTAAGTCTAAACTGAGCCACCATGAGAATCCTGGTGCTCGGCATTGGAAACACGCTCCTGATGGATGAGGGGGTGGGCGTTCATGTGCTGTCGGCGCTGCGGGCAGGTCCGGCGCTGCCCGATGATGTGGAGCTTCTGGATGGCGGTACGCTGTCGTTCACGCTGGCCGGCCCCATTCAGGATGCGGACGCCCTGATCGTGGTCGATGCTGCCAACATCGATTCTCCAGCCGGGCAATGGCGCCTGATCGAAGGCGATGCCATGGATGCTTTCCTGCTGGGAAATCGCAAGTCCACCGTGCATGAAGTCGGCCTGACGGACCTGCGCGCCATCGCCTTGTTGGCAGGGCACTGGCCCGGCAAGCGCGCCATGTTGGCGATCCAGCCGCAGGTCATGGACTGGGGCGAATTCCCGACGCCCGTGGTGGCCGCCGCCATCCCCGCAGTGGCCGCTGCGATTTTCGATCTCGTGGGGGCCTGGCAGCATGAAGCTTGACCGCATTCCCGTCGTGTCGGTTCCTGTGCCTGGTCGTGCGGCCGGGTTGTCCGGCAATGCCCCCGTCGTGCTCCGCGAGATTGCGCAGAAAGTGCGCAGGCTGGTGGATGCAAACGAGGCCTCCACCATTGACCTGCTGGCGATGCCGCTGACTGCGGCCGACCTCGAATGGCTGCGCGAATCTCTGGGAAACGGCGAGACCCACATCAGTCTGGATGCCGGCGGCGAATCCAGGCTGGATGAAACCAGCTGCCCGGGTGTCTGGTGGGTCACGCACCACAACGGACAAGGCGGGGTGGCGTCCGCGTTCATCGAAGTCGCCGTGGTGCCCGAACTGGTGAAGGCACCGATCGACGACGTCGCAGCCGGTCTGGAGCGGCTGGATCTGCTGATTTCGGATTTGGGTTGAGACGGTTTGTTGCGTCAGTGTGTGACGGATTGGAAGGTGAAACATCATGCAAGGTCCCTTGATCGAAACCCTCGCGCGGCAAGGCGTGAGCCGGCGCACGTTTTCGAAATACTGCGCCACCCTGGCGTCGATGATGGCGCTGTCGCCGGTTGCGGGGCGCGCCATGGCGTCTGCACTGGCCGCGACACCGGCCGCCACCCGGCGCCCCTCGGTCATCTGGTTGCCGTTCCAGGAATGCACCGGCTGCACCGAATCGATCACCCGATCGCATTCGCCCACCATCGAAGGCATGATCTTCGACATGGTTTCGCTGGACTATCAGGAGACGCTGATGGCCGCTGCGGGCTTCCAGGCCGAGGAGGCACTGCACACCGCGATGAAAGAGAACCAGGGCAAGTACCTGCTGATCGTCGATGGCTCCGTTCCCTTGGCACTGGAGGGCGCGTATTCCTGCATCGCCGGCCGGACCAACCTGGAGTTGCTGAAAGAGGCCTCAAGGGGCGCCGCCGCGATCGTGGCCATGGGGTCCTGCGCGGCGTTCGGGGGGCTCCCCCATGCCAATCCAAATCCCACCGGCGCGGTGGCGGTGTCGGACATCATCAAGGACAGGCCGATCGTCAATGTTCCTGGCTGCCCGCCCATACCGGTGGTGATGACCGGGGTGCTGGCCCATTTCATCACCTTTGGCAGCCTGCCCGAACTCGACGCCTTGGGACGGCCCAAGGCCTTCTATGGCGAAACCATCCACGACCGCTGCTACCGTCGCCCGTTTTACGACCAGGGCAAGTTCGCGAAGACCTTCGATGACGAAGGCGCACGCAATGGGTGGTGCCTGTTCGAACTCGGCTGCAAGGGGCCGGTGACCTACAACTCCTGCGCCACGACCAAGTGGAATGCGGGCACCTCGTGGCCCGTGGAATCCGGGCATGGTTGCCTGGGCTGCTCGGAACCTGATTTCTGGGACGCGGGCGGTTTCTACCGGGCGCTTTCGGTGCCTGCGGGTCCGCTGCAAATGGTGGGCGCGGCGGCGGCCGTTGGCGTGGCGACCGGCGCTGCCGTGAGCTTTCTGAACCGGGCCAAGAAGCGTGCCGCCAAGGCGGGCCATGAGACCACCACCCTGGCCGATCTGGAGAAATGATCATGAATGAAATGCAATTGCTGACCTGGGTCCGCGGACCGGGCCTCAACCTTGCCGTGGGAATATTTGTGCTCGGCGTGCTGTGGCGTTTGTTCGAGATCTACAGCCTGGGACGCAAGAAAGACCTCTCGGCACCGCGTGCGCTGCCCGGCGCATCCGGATGGCGGACGATTTTCCGGCGGACTCTTCCCGCCGAGGGCATGCTGAAGAAGGCGCCCGTCACCTACATCGCAGGTGCCATTTTTCACATCGGGCTGGCCATCGTGGTGTTCCTGTTCGCACCCCACATCAAGCTGATTCAGAGTCTGATCGGCATTTCCTGGCCCGCTTTGCCTTCGCAGTTCATCGACCTCGTCACCATCGTAACCCTCGTCGCGATGCTGGTGCTGCTGGCCGATCGCATCATGAATCCGGTGAAGCGCTTTCTCTCCACTTTTGAAGACTGGTTCACCTGGACGTTGACTTTCCTGCCAGTCCTGACTGGATGGCTGGCTGTCCGGCACCTGTTGCTGCCTTACACCACCATGCTGGCCTTGCACATCCTTTGTGTTGAGCTGCTGCTGGTGTTTCTGCCGTTTACCAAGTTGTTTCACGCCTTCACGGTGTTCGGATCACGCTGGTTCATTGGCGCCATCAACGGTCACAAAGGAGTTGCCGTATGACTGCCTCTCTTGAAAAGGGCGTGCGCGTCCTGAAGGAAGTTATCGATGCGCCCATCGCCAGCTACTTCAACAGCTGCGTCCATTGCGGCCTGTGCGCCGAGGCCTGCCTGTTCTATACCGAAACCGGCAATCCCAAGTACACCCCGATCCACAAGCTGGAACCCATGCGACGCTTGTACGAGCAGGAATACACGCTGCTGGGTCGGCTGAAGAAAACGGTGGGACTGTCCAAGCCGGTCACGGACGCCGAGCTCGGCGAATGGCAGGAACTGGTCTACAACTCGTGCACCCTGTGCGGCCGCTGCTCGGCGGTGTGCCCGGTCGGCAACGACATCGTCTACATGGTGCGCAAGTTCCGTGAAGGCATGTCTGCCTCCGGCAACGCGCCCGAAGGCATCAAGGGTGCGGCCAATCGAACGATCACGATTGGCAGCCCGATGGGGGTGAAGCTGCCCGCCGTGAAGGCGCAGATGAAGCATGTGGAGAAAGACTTCGGCATCCCGATCCCGATGGATGTGGAAGGCGCCGAATACATGGTCATGCTGTCGTCGATGGAGATCATGAACTTTCCCGAGTACCTCGGGGCCATTGCCAAGATCATGCAGCATGTCGGCAAGACCTGGACGCTGTGTTCGACCGCATTCGAAGCCACCAATGCCGGCATGCAGATCGGCAATTCGGACCTGGCCCGGGTCATCGTCTCGCGCATCGTCGAAGGTGCGGAAAAGCTCAAGGTCAAGACGGTCATCAGCCCGGAGTGTGGACACGCCTACACCGCCCTGCGTTGGGAAGGCGCCAACCTGGTGGGCCGACCGTTCACCTTCAAGGTTCAGCACATCGTTGAAGTGCTGGGCGAGTTCCAGGAACTCGGCCTGCTCAAGACGGAAGGCTTCGAGAAAGACCGTCTGACCTTCCATGACCCCTGCCAGCTGGCGCGTCGAGGCGGCGTCATCCAGCCGCAGCGCAATCTGCTGAACATGGTGGCGAAGAACTTCGTCGAGATGCCGGATGCCGGCTACATGAACTGGTGCTGCGGCGGCGGCGGCGGTGCCTCCGCGATCGAGGAAGGCGAGGCACTGCGCCTGGAGGCTTTCAAGGTCAAGAAGTCCCAGTTCGAGACCGTCAAGCCGGACCGCGTGGTCACCGCCTGCGCCAACTGCCGCATCGTTCTTGAAGAAGGTCTGGAGCACTACCAGATGGACCTGCCCGTGGTCGGCCTGACCGAGATGGTCGCCGATCATCTCGTTGCAAAAGGAGCCTAGCCGCCATGACGATCACCGATGACAAGGCATTCAAGCTGGCGCTGGCGAGTCTGCCCGTTGAGCGACAACGCCAGGTCGCCGTCGCATTTTGCCGGCGGGTCCTGGACCTCTCCCACGATGCGCGGGTGAAGTCCGCCCTGGAGTCCGCCGGGAGGCCCGACATCACGGAGGCCGAGTTGCAGCTGGCCGCTCATGCCGCCCATGCCGCGCGGGTGGACAGCTTTGCCCAGTGCGGGAGCGACGCCAGCTGGACCGCGCAGTCCGGCCACTTTGTTGCCAAGGCCGCGCAGGCGTGCGTGCGAATCGCTGTTCCGGGCGAGAGCATCGCATGGGACGCCGCCATGCAGGCGCGACTGGCGCGGACCTGCCAGACAGTCGCGGAAGGCCTGGGCACCGAGAACACCGAAGCCCGGGAGCAATACCGGATTCTTGAAACCTTCCTGCAGCGTTGAGGAAACCTGACCATGACCACAGCACAGCGCATTGTTGTTGACCCTGTCACGCGCATTGAAGGCCATCTGCGCATCGAGGCGCAGACCGATGCCGCCGGCAAGATCACCCAGGCCTATTCCGCCGGCACCATGGTGCGCGGAATCGAAATCATCCTGCGCGGACGCGACCCGCGGGACGCCTGGGCCTTCGCCCAACGCATCTGCGGGGTCTGCACCCTGGTGCATGGGGTCGCCTCGGTGCGTTCCGTCGAGGATGCGCTGCATCGCGCCATCCCCGGGTACACCATTCCCCGCAACGCGGAGCTGATCCGCAACCTGATGATCGCCACCCAGTACGTGCATGACCATGTCATGCACTTCTACCACCTGCATGCCTTCGACTGGGTGGATGTGGTTTCATCCCTCAAGGCCGACCCCAAGGCGACTTCAGCGCTGGCGCAAAGCATCTCCAGCTATTCCAAGTCCTCGCCGGGCTACTTTGCGGATGTGCAAAAGAAGATCAAGACCTTCGTCGATCAGGGGCAACTGGGCATTTTCTCCAATGCCTACTGGGGCCATCCAGCTTACAAGCTGCCGCCGGAAGCCAATCTGATGGCAGTGGCCCATTACCTCGAAGCACTCAGCTGGCAGCGTGAGGTGGTGAAACTGCACACCATCTTTGGCGGCAAGAACCCGCATCCGAATTTCGTGGTCGGCGGCGTGCCTTGCGCCATCTCGGTTCAGACCAGTGCCGGCCCGCAGCGCGGCGGCGGCGGTCAGGCGGCTACAGCCGTCAACATGGTCGGGCTGCAGATCGTGCAGAACGTGATCAAGCAGATGCAGGAGTTTGTTGATCAGGTCTACGTGCCCGACTTGCTGGCCATCGCATCGTTCTACAAGGACTGGGGCGGCATCGGCAACACCGGCGGCAACTTCATGGCCTTCGGTGACCTTCCTGGGAAGTCCATCTGGGACAAGGATTCCTTCCTCATCCCGCGCGGTGTCATTCTCAATGGCGACCTCTCCACCGTTCATCCCATCGATCTGGACAAGGACGACGAGATCCAGGAATTTGTGAGCCACTCCTGGTACCAGTACGGCGCCGGAGACGCACAAGGCCTGCATCCTTTCAAGGGCGAGACGGCCCTCAACTTCACCGGTCCGAAGCCGCCGTATGAGCACCTGGACGTGGACAAGAAATACTCCTGGATCAAGTCGCCGCGATGGAAGGGCAAGGTCATGGAGGTGGGCCCGCTGGCGCGTGTGCTGTTGATGTACGCCAAGGGTCACCAGCAGACCCGGGCACTCGTCGATTCCACCCTGAAAACCCTGGATGTGCCGGTCTCCGCGCTGTTTTCCACCCTGGGACGCACGGCGGCACGGGGACTCGAATCAAAGATCATCGCCGACGCCATGCAGGGCTGGTACGACGCGCTGATTGCCAACATCAAGGCGGGCGACGTGCGCACCTTCAACGACCAGTATTGGGATCCTTCCAGCTGGCCGAAACACATGCAGGGCGTGGGCTTGATGGAGGCCCCGCGCGGGGGGCTCTCGCACTGGATCGTGGTCGATGACGGCAAGATCAGCAACTACCAGGCCGTGGTGCCCAGCACCTGGAACGCCGGCCCGAGAGATGCCAAGGGCCAGCCCGGGCCTTATGAAGCTGCCTTGCAGGACAACCATGTCCTGCACGACCCCAAGAAACCGTTGGAGATCCTGCGCACGGTGCACAGTTTTGACCCCTGCATCGCGTGCGCCGTGCACGTGACCGATCCGCAAGGCGAGGAACTGGTGCAGGTGAAGGTGACCTGAGCCGCTTCGGCGGGACGGTCGGTCCTGTCAGATCGTCAGCGGGTCCACGTCGATGGCCCAGCGGATCAGGCCTTTGTGCGCCGGGTCGGTCCGCGTCTGGCGCAGGACCTCCTGCCAGGCGGCCAGAAAGCGCTGCAGCGCGGCGCGCGAGCCGCTTTCCACCAGCATCTGCGCGCGCTCCACGTTGGCCACGCGCTGCACCGTCATGGGCACCGCGCCATACAGGGTGATGCGCGCCATCACCTCCTCGAAGCCTTCCCGGGCGGCCAGCGTGTCCTGGGCGCCAGTGCTCGCCGCGTTCAGGAAGCCTTGCGCTACCTCCTGCGTTCGCGCCTCCGCCCGCACCAGCGCCTGGAAGCTGAAGGGCGGCATGGCCGCCGCCTGGCGCTCCTGAAGTTCACGCGCGGCGAACGCCGGGTAGTCGTGTTTCTTGAGCGCCTCGAACAGCGTGTGCGCCGGGTGGAAGGTCTGGATCCACATCTCGCTGGCCGAATCGCTGGCAGCGACCAGGGCGGCATCGCGCCCGGCGCGTCCGGCCGACTGCATCAGCAGGCTGAACAACCGCTCCGGTGCGCGGAAATCGCTGGAGAACAGCGCGCCGTCCGGGTTTACTGCGGCCACCAGCGTGATGCGGCGAAAGTCGTGGCCCTTGGCGATCATCTGCGTGCCGACCAGCACGTCCACCTCGCCTGAATGCACCTGCGCCAGCTGGGATTCGAGCGCGCCCTTGAGCTTGGTCGTGTCAGCGTCGATGCGCACGATGCGAATCGGCGTGCCGTCCGGCCGGGTGACGCCTTCCAGCAGCTCCGCCAGGTGCTCCTCCAGCCGCTCGGTGCCGCGGCCCAGCGGGGCGATGTCGATGTTGCCGCAGGCCGGGCAGGCCCGTGGCACCCGTTCGGTGAAACCGCAGTGGTGGCAGCGCAGGGTGCGGTCGATCTTGTGGAACACGCGGAATGCGCTGCAGTGCGGACACTCGCTTTTCCAGCCGCAGTCGGCGCAATGCAACACGGGGGCGTAGCCGCGCCGGTTCAGGAATACCATGGACTGCTCGCCGCGCGCCACCCGGGCACGAATGGCATCGAGCAGCGGCGCCGAGAACACGGTCCTCATGGGCTGATGGTTCATGTCCACCCGCCGCACCTTCGGGAAACCGGCATCGCCGATGCGCCCCGGCATCACCAGCCGGGTGTAACGGCCGCCGGGATCGTCCACGCTGGCAGGGCGACTGTGGTGCCAGCTTTCCAGCGAAGGCGTGGCCGAGCCCAGCAGCACCTTGGCGCCGTCGAGCCGACCCCGAAAGACGGCCAGGTCGCGCGCCGAATAACGTGCACCTTCCTGCTGCTTGTAGCTGGGGTCGTGCTCTTCGTCGACCACGATCAGCCTGAGCGCCGGCATCGAGGCAAACACCGCCATGCGCGTGCCCAGCACGATGCGCGCGGCGCCGCTGTGCGCGGCCAGCCAGCTCTTCAGACGCTGCGGGTGGGTCATGCCGCTGTGCAGCGAGACCACGGCGCGGTCGCCGTAGCGCGGCGCGAAGCGCGCGTTGAAACGCGCCTCCAGCTGCGGCGTGAGGTTGATCTCGGGCACCATCACCAATGCCTGCGCGCCTGGGTCGCGCTCCAGCAGCGCGGCCACGGCGTGCAGATAGACCTCGGTTTTCCCGCTGCCGGTGGCGCCAAACAGCAGAAACGGGCCTGGTTTTGAATCAAATTCGGCCAATGCCAGCGCCTGCTGGTCGCTGAGTGCTATGAAATCAGGACTTTTCCCGGCGGCATTGCCGGCGCCGACGTCGCGCGGTTTGCCGGCGCCGGCCTTCAGGCGGCGGGCCAGCTGGGTGCTGCTGAGCTCGCGAAGCTGCGGCGGCAGTGCGGCCAGCGCCAGTTCGCCCAAGGCGCGCTGGTAGTACCCGGCCGCAAAGGCCACCAGTTCCAGCCAGGGCGCGGACAGGGGTTCGATGCCCTCCAGCGCGCCCGCGATCGTCCGGGTGGCCTCCGCGGCCCGCCCATCCGGCGGTCCGTCGGCCGGTGACCAGACGATGCCCAGCACCTCGCGCGACCCCAGGGGCGCACGCACCAGCGTTCCCGGCGGTAGTGGCAACTCACTTCGGTAGGTCAGCGGTCCGGCCACCGAACTGTGCGCTGGTGTCTGGACGGCGACCGAGATCCAGTGGTTCATGCGAAGGCGGCGTTTACCGGGCTTTCTTGAAGTCTTCTTTGCAAAGCGGCCTCAAGTCGTTGATTTAGAAGGGATTGAAGGGCAATCCAACGTTTCTGTGGATAACTTTGTTGAAAACCTGTCCCGGCGGCCCCGGAAGCCTTGAAAATCAAGGCTTTGGCTGGATTGCCCATGAAAAAAGCAAACTTTTAAACCTATATGAATCAATGACTTGCGATCACTATGGGTTTTATAGCGTGACTGGGCGCTTCAACAATACATTGCGGCACCGCACCACAAATTTTGTGCATAAGTCCCCTTGGGTAGCGAATTATTTTTCTGGGAAACCTGCCGAAAAGGCTTGACGGCATCGATTTTGCGCCCTAGAAGCGCGCGTCGGGCCCGGTCCGGACCCGCGCCCGAGCCGGCGGACCGAATCTTCAGGCGCGCTGCGCGCGCGAGTGGGCATGCACCGCTTCCACCAGCACGGCCACGTTCTCGGGTGGCGTGTATTGGCTGATGCCGTGGCCCAGGTTGAAGATCTGCGTCGGGCCGCTGGTGCCGCGGTCGGTGTGGGGCAGGCCGAAACTGTCGAGCACGCGCGCCACTTCCGCGCGGATGGCCTCGGGCGGCGCAAACAGCACGTTGGGGTCGATGTTGCCTTGCAGCGCCTTGCCCGGGCCGCCCACGTCACCGCCCACGATCTGGCGCGCCGCGCCCAGGTTCATGGTCCAGTCCAGGCCCAGCACCTCGCAGTCCAGCGCCTTCATGTCCTGCAGCCACAGGCCGCCGCCCTTGGTGAAGACGATGCGCGGCACGATCTGGCCGTCCACACCGGTGCGTTTCAGCTGCGCCAGCACCCGGGCCGTGTAGGCCAGGCTGAAGGCCTGGAACGCGCCGTCGGCCAGCACGCCGCCCCAGCTGTCGAATATCATCACGGCCTGCGCGCCGGCATCGATCTGCGCGTTCAGGTACACCGCCACGGCATCGGCGTTGACCTGCAGCATGCGGTGCATCAGGTCCGGGCGGCTGTACAGCATGGTCTTCACCAGGCGATAGTCGTCGCTGCCCTTGCCCTCGACCATGTAGCAAGCCAGCGTCCAGGGGCTGCCCGAGAAGCCGATCAGCGGCACGCGGCCATCGAGGGCCTTGCGGATCGAGGTGACGGCGTTGGTCACGTAGCGCAGCTTGTCCATGTCCGGCACCTGCAGCGCGGCCACGGCGGCCTCGTCGCGCACCGGCGAGGCAAAGCGCGGGCCTTCACCCTGCGCGAACGACAGGCCCAGGCCCATGGCGTCGGGCACGGTCAGGATGTCGGAAAACAGGATGGCCGCGTCCAGCGGATAGCGCTCCAGCGGCTGCAGCGTCACTTCGGTGGCGTAGTCCACATTCGTGGCCAGCCCCATGAAGCTGCCGGCCTTGGCGCGCGTGGCGCAGTATTCGGGCAGGTAACGGCCGGCCTGGCGCATCAGCCACAGCGGGGTGTAGTCGGTGGCCTGGCGCAGGCAGGCGCGCAGGAACGTGTCGTTTTTCAGGGGGGCGAACGTGGAAGTCATGCCCCGATTGTCGCAGGCCCCGGTAGGGGTCAGGCTGCGCCGCGGGTGGCGCGCTCCAGGGCCTGGTCAATGTCCCAGAGGATGTCGTCCACGTCCTCGATACCCACAGACAGGCGCACCATGTCGGCGCTGACGCCGGCCTTTCGCAGTTCCTCGTCGTTGAGCTGGCGGTGCGTGGTGGACGCAGGGTGGATCACCAGCGTCTTGGCATCGCCGATGTTGGCCAGGTGACTAAGGAACTCGCAGGCGTCGATGAAGCGCTCGCCGGCCGCGGCGCCGCCCTCGATGCCGAAGGTCAGGATGCCCGATGCACCGGGCTGGCCATCGACGGTGCGGAACTGCTTCTTTGCCAGCTCGTAGTACGGCGAATCGGGCAGGCCGGGGTAATTGACCCAGCGCACTTTCGGGTGCTGTTGCAGGAACTGGGCGACCTTGAGCGCGTTGCGGCAGTGCTCGCGCATGCGCAGGTGCAGTGTCTCGGTGCCCTGCAGCAGTTGCCAGGCACTCATGGGCGACAGCACCGCGCCAAAGGTGCGGTTGACCTCCAGACGCGCCTTCATGGTGTAGCCAAAGTCGCCAAAAGTCTCGTAAAACTTCACGCCGTGGTAGGCGCGGCTGGGCTCCACCATCTCGGGGAACTTGCCGTTGTCCCAGGGGAACTTGCCGCCTTCGACGACCACGCCGCCCATGGTGGTGCCGTGGCCGCCGAGGTACTTGGTGGCGCTGTGCACCACGATGTCGGCACCCCAGTCGCAGGGGTTGCAGAGATACGGGCTGGCCACGGTGTTGTCGATGACCAGCGGCACGCCGTGCGCGTGCGCCACCTCGGCCACGGCCGCGATGTCCAGCACGTTGACCAGCGGGTTGCCAATGGTCTCGCCATACACCGCGCGGGTGTTGGGCCGGATCGCGCGCGCGAAGTTTTCGGGGTCGGACGGATCGACAAAGGTGGTTTCGATGCCGAGTCGCGAGAAGCCGATGCCGAGCTGCCCCACCGTGCCGCCATACAAGGTGCTGGCCGCGACGATGTGGTCGCCCGCTTTCAGGATGGCCAGCAGCGCCGTCATCTGCGCCGCCATGCCGCTGGCGCAGGCCAGCGCCGCGCGTGCGTTCTCCAGGCTGGCCACGCGCTCCTCGAACACCGCCACCGTCGGGTTGCTGATGCGGCTGTAGACGTTGCCGAAGGTCTGCAGGTTGAACAGGCTGGCCGCGTGTTCGGCGCTGTCGAACACGAAGCTGGTCGTCTGGTGGATGGGTGTGGCGCGCGCGCCGGTCACCGGGTCGGGGATGGCGCCGGCGTGGATGGCGCGGGTGGCGAATGCGTAGTCACGGTCACCGCTTTTTGGAGGTTGGCTCATGGTGCGGCCCTCAATACGGCAGCTGCTGCGGCCGCTTGGCCGAGATCACGCGGGTGTTCACGCCCGCCCAGCCCAAGCCGCCAAACAGGCGCGCGTGTTCGATTTTCACGCAGCGGTTCTGGATGACTTGCAGGCCGGCATCCTCGGCGCGCTCGGCGGCTTCCTCATTCACCACGCCGAGCTGCAGCCACAGGCAGCGCGCGCCGATGGCGATGGCTTCCTCGGCCAGCGGCGGGATGTCGTCGCTCTTGCGAAAGCAGTCCACGAGGTCGATGCGCCCACCCTGCTGCGCGATCGCCTGCGCCGCCTCAACCACGCTGGCAAAGCAGCGCTCGCCCAGGATGCTGCCGTCCTCGCGGGCCACCAGCGGGTTGACCGGGATGATGCGGTAGCCGTGCGACTGCATGTACTTGGCGGCGAAGTAGCTGGGGCGGTGCCACTGTGGGGACAGGCCCACCACCGCGATCGTGCGGCAGTGGCCCAGGACGTCGCGCAGGGTGCTGATGGTGTCGGGGGTGCGGCTCATGGGCGCAGTGTACGCACTCGCCGCGCTGACAGAACGCGACGGCGCTGCCATCGCATCAGGGCCCGCGCGCCCCGATCAGGACTTGTACTTCACGCTGCAGCCGTAGGCCTGGCTGGTGGACACCGACAGCGGTTTGCCGGCCTTGATTTCGCCCAGCGCCTGGCGGATGTACGGGTTGGCCTTGGGGATATCGTCCACGCGGGACGACGGGATGCTGTCGATGCCGCCGGCATACACCAGCACGCCCTGGGCGTTGACGATGTACATGTGCGGCGTGACGCGGGCGCCGTAGGCCTTGCCCACGACGCCGTCCTCGTCCATCAGCGTGGCGGTGGGGGCGGCCTGCTTGTCCTGCATCCAGCGCGCCAGCTGCGCGGGGCTCAGGTAGTCACCGCTGGCGGTCTCGGTGGAGTTGATCGCCAGCCAGACCACGCCCTGTGCGGCAGCTTCCTTTTGCAGCGCCTGCATGTTGCCCTGGTAGTGCTTGCGCACGAAGGGGCAGCCGGGGTTGTTCCATTCCAGCACCACGGTCTTGCCCTTGAAATCGGCCAGGCGCACCGGTTTGCCGGCGGTGTCCGTGAGGGTGAAGCCGGGCGCGCTCTGGCCCACCACCGCGGGTGCGGCCATGGCATGGCCCTGCATGAGGATGGTTGCCGCGGCGGCAGCGCTCAGGAATGAACGACGTTGCATGATGCTTTCACCTCCATTTGAGAGACGGAACAACCGAACCCCATGTCAGAGCGCGGCCAATGCCGAGCGCACCTCGTCCACGCCCAGGATCTCCGACAGCACCACCGGGGCACGACCTTTCTGGTAGAGCACATACACCGGCACCCCATTGCGCCCCAGGGCGCTCAGCGCGGCGGTGATGGCGGGGTCGCGGCGGGTCCAGTCGGCGCGCAGCAGGTGCACCTTTTTCGCGTCGAAGTCGGCCAGCACGGCGGCGTTGGCGAGCGTGGTCTTCTTGTTGTACTGGCAGGTCACGCACCAGGCCGCGGTGAAATCGACGAACACCGGTTGGCCGGCCGCCAGCAGGCTGTCCACCTTGCCCGTCGCCCAGGGCTGCCAGCGCTCGGCGGAGCCTGATACTGGCGTGGAATCGGCAAATTTCACGATATTTTGGCCAATCCCCAGCGTCAACAGGGTGAAGCCTGCTATGGATAACGTAGCGAAGACCAGGCGGGCGCGGCCGTTCAGCGTGAGCGCCCACACCACGAACGCGCCGCTGACCAGCAGCGTCAGCAGGGCGCCGGCGCCGTCGATCCCGGTCTGCTGGCCCAGCACCCAGACCAGCCAGACCACGGTGGCAAACATCGGGAAGGCCATCAGGCGGCGGAAGGTCTGCATCCAGGCGCCGGGGCGGGGCAGCGCGCGCGCCACCGCCGGCACCAGGCTGGCGGCCAGGTAGGGCAGCGCCAGCCCGAGACCCGTGATGGCAAAAACGGCCAGCGCCTGGACAGCCGGCAGGCTGACGGCCAGCCCGAGCGAGGCGCCCATGAAGGGCGCGGTGCAGGGCGAGGCCACGGCCACCGCCAGCACGCCGGTCAGGAAGGCGTCGAGCACCGGATGGCGCGCCTGCAGGCTGGCCACGCTGGAGGGCAGGAACGAGCCGAACTCGAACAGACCGGCCAGGTTCAGGCCGATCAGGGTGAACAGCGCCGCCAGCGCCGCCACCACGCCGGGGCTCTGCAGCTGGAAGCCCCAGCCCAGGCTTTCGCCGGCGGCGCGCAAGGCCAGCAGCAGCGCGCCCAGCGCGGTGAAGGACAGAACCACGCCGGCGGTGTAGGCCACGCCGCTGAGGCGGTGGGCGCGCCGGTCATCGGCGTGGCGGGCGAAGCCGACCACCTTGATGGCCAGCACCGGGAACACGCAGGGCATCAGGTTCAGGATCAGGCCGCCGAGCAGAGCACCCAGCAGCGCCAGCACCAGCGACGTGGAGCCGCCCGCAGGCGCCGCGGCGGTTGCGGCGGCGTTGGCCTTGAGCGCGGTGTCGGGTGCGCTCGATACGCCTGGGCCGGCGGCGACCTTGGGCCATTCGCCCAGCACCTTGAGCTCGGCGCGCCAGCCTTGGCCGCCCGACGCAAACACGACCGGCATCAAGGAAGGACTGTTCAGCCGCTGTGGCGCCAGCGGGATGCTCGCGGTCCATTCGGCGCCATTCCAGGCCTGTTTGGGCGTGGCGGCGGTCTCGATCACTTCGGGCGTTTCCGGGAAGACATCCAGTGTCTTGCCGCGCAACTCCACCGGCAGGCCCTGCACGCTGAAGCGCAGCAGGTTGCCGTCGATCCGGACCACGCTGTCGGGCAGGATGCCCTGGGTGGTCAGCGCTGGCCGGGGCTGGGCCTTGAAAGCGGCCTCAAACGCCGCCCCGTTGAGCGCCGTGGAGCCCTTGAGGGGGATCTGGAGGGCGAATTCGCCTTCTTCCGGGATGCACTCCTTGCGGCACACCAGCCAGGACGCCTTGAGCTTGACGTCCAGCGTGTGGCCCGTCAGAGGCGGTTTGAAGTCGGGTGTGATCGTCAGCGGCACCGGCAGCAGCACCGTGCCCTCGTAGCCGTAGTTGGCCAGGCTGCCAATCGGGATCTTCTTCGGGATCGGCCAGGCAATGTCGCCGGCGATCACGCCCGGCGGCAGCGTCCATTCGAGCGTGGTCGGCAGGCCGGAGTCGCCGGAATTCTTCCAGTAGGTGTGCCACTCGGCCTTGTGCGCGAGTTGCAGCCCGACCCAGACCGGTTGCTTGGCCGCTGCCGCTTCGCCGAGTCCCACAGGAACGCCCTGCGGTGCGAACGCCAGCAGCTCGGCGCGCACCTGAGGCGTCGTGACGACGGTTTTGGAAGAATTTTGAGCCCATCCCAGCGTCGAATGGACCCATCCTGCTATCAGAATCAAAGCAGGAAAGAGAATGCGCGGCAGACGGAATCGAATCATGGTTGATGCTGGGGCTGAGGCCGTGGGAGTGCGTCGGGTCGGATTTGGTTCCCCGGCAGCACCCGCCGCAGCCCGGTCGGGCGCGACAGCTGCCATTGTCGCCGCTTGCCGGGACGGCCGCTGCAGGGGTGCTCAGCGGGCGCGGCGGGGTGCGGCCGGGCCTGTCGTTGCGGGCGGCGGTGCGGCCCCGAACACGGCGGGCAATCTTTGGGGCGCCTTGATGCGCAGCTGCTTGTTCACGTTTTCCTGGCCGAACACCACCTCGATGTCGGTCACGCGCACGCCGAACAGCGGCGCCAGGAACTTGACCATGTAGTCGGTGGCCCGGCCGTTCTCGGGCTTGGCCTTCACGCTGACACGCAGCTGGTTGCCCAGGGGTTCGCCAATGGCGTCACTCCTGGCGCTGGGCTTGCCCAGGATGTTGACGATCAGCACATCGCCCTCCCAGCAAAAGAACGAATCGCCGGTGATGTTGCGGTGCTGCATGAAGGGGGCGGATGTCCGGGCGCGCCTTGCTCCGGCGCGCGACGCATCAGGTGGCGAATCCGAGCACCACACGGCGCGTGGTGGCCGATTTCTTTTCGATCTTGGTCACCACCACCGCGCCGATTTCCGCGGTATTGGCCACATGCGTTCCGCCGCAGGGCTGGAAGTCGATCAGCTCGGTCGCGCCGATGCGGATCGTCCGGATGGTGCCGCTGCCGCGCGGCGGCTGCACGCTCATGCTTTTCACCAGTGCCGGATTGGCGTCGAGCTCGGCATCGGTGATGCTGCCCACCGCCACCGGGTGCGCTGCGGTCACCAGCGCGGCGATGGCGGCGGTCAGCGCATCCTTGTCCAGTGGATCGGTCATGTTGAAGTCCAGGCGCGCGTAGTCGGGCGTGATGGAGCAGCCGTTGACCAGCTGCGGCACCACATGGCACAGCAGGTGGGTGGTGGTGTGAAAGCGCATCAGCCGGTGGCGCCGCGCCCAGTCGATGCGGGCGGTCGCCGTGTCGCCGACCTGCAGTCCTTGCTGTTGACAGAAGTCCTGAATCGATAGCGAAGAATGACCATCTTGTGCTGGGACATGGCAGATATCGTTCGTAAACTGTCCTTCAGCGTCTTTTCCCTTGCGGGTGTCGCTGATGGGCAGCGCACGGCCGTCGGCGAGCATCAGGGTGCCCGCGTCGCCTGCCTGCCCGCCGCCCAGCGGGTAGAACACGGTGCGGTCCAGCACGACGCCCTGGTCGGTGATGGCCGTGACGGTGGCGGTGCATTCGGCCAGATAGGCATCGGTGCGGAAGAGGTCCTGGGTCATGGACGGATGATAGTTCGGCGGTGCGGGTGCTCGAACTGGGCAGTGCCTTTTCCGGGCGCCACGATGCAACCATTCGCATTAAGATGCGGCCGATGAGCTTGCTGCCTCGCTTCTGGTCTGACCTGGCCACCACCGACTTTGCCGGGCTCGATGCCACGCGCACCGTGGCCGTGCTGCCGGTCGCAGCGACCGAGCAGCATGGGCCGCACCTGCCCTTGTCCGTCGATGCCGATCTGGCCGATGGCATCGTGGCGGCCGCGTTGCCTCACCTGCCGGCGGATCTCCCGGTGCTGTTCCTGCCCACGCAGGCTGTCGGCTTCAGCCCGGAGCACGCGCGCTTTGCCGGCACGCTGACGCTGAAGGCCGAGACGGTGCTGCGCCTGTGGACCGACATCGGCGACTCGGTGGCCGACAGCGGCCTGAAGAAGCTGGTGCTGTTCAATGCCCATGGCGGGCAGGTCGGCCTGATGGACCCGGTGGCGCGGGACCTGCGCGCGCGCCGCGGCCTGCTGGTGTACAGCGTGAACTGGTTCAACCTGCCGATGCTCGATGCGCAAGGGCGTGATGTCGCAGCGCTGTTCAGCGCCGACGAGCACCGGTTCGGCATCCATGCGGGCGACATCGAAACCTCGATGATGCTGGCGCTGCGGCCCGAACAGGTGCGCATGCAGCACGCGCGCAATTTCCGGTCCACGTCCCAGGACCGCGCGGCCGCCTGGCCGCTGCTGGGCAACGGACGCAGCGCGAAGCTGGGCTGGCAGATGCAGGACTACCACCCTGCCGGCGCCGTGGGCGATGCGGCGGCAGCCACGCCGGAAAAGGGACGCTGCGTGATTGAGGCAGCGGGCCTGCAACTGGCCCGGCTGCTGCTGGAGGTGTCGCAGTTGTCCCTGTCCACCCTTGCCGATGCGGGTGGCGCAGCCTGACATCGCGCCGAGCAACCCATGATGCGCGCGACCTTGTCCGGACGATCACCGTGGATCCGGTGCGCGTCGGCGTGGCGGGCTTGGAGCAAGATCCTGGGTTCGGCTTTCCTGGCCTTCGTGCTGGGCCTGATCCTGGTCGGCGCGGCCCACAGCGCCCAGACCGCGCGACAGTCGCTTGACGGCTGGATCGAGAACGGCACCCAGGCCACGATCGATCAGGTCAGCGCCGCCGCAGCCCAGCGCTTCAAGCCGGTGTTGCCCGATGCGGTGCATGACCTGGGTCCGGGCAAGACCTTGTGGTTGCGCCTGCGGCTGCAGGCCGATCCTGGCGACAGGCCTGAATGGGGGCTTGACCTGCCGGTCCCCCTGCTGGATTTCGTGACGCTTTACGAAAAAGGGCCGGATGGCAAATGGTCAGCGCAGCGCGCGGGCGACACGCTGGCCGTCGCCTCCTGGAGCCGGCCCGGGCGCTATGCCAGCTTTGACCTGAACCTGCCGCCCGGCGTCACGCGCGAGGTCTTTCTGCAGGTGCGCCACCGCGACCCGATCGGATTCGAGCTGCGCATCGCGCCGGCGTCTGCGCTGGAGCAGGGACGCAAGATCGACTACCTTCCCCTGGGCATGATTCTGGGCACGCTGCTGCTGCTGACCGCGTGGTGCCTGATCCAGGCGGGCATTCATCGGGATCCGGTGTACGCCTGGTACGGTCTCTACGCGGCCGCGATGACCCTCACGATGGCCGCGGTCACCGGGGTGGCCGGCCAGTTGTTTTGGAATCAGTCGCCGTTCTGGGCCGACCGTGCGCAAGGTGTGCTGCCCATTGCGCTGTCCGGGATCAACATCCTGTTCCTGCGGCACCTGTGCAGCCTGGCCGCGCGCTACCCGAAGGTCGACCGGCTGGCGTTAGGGACAGGCGTTCTGGTTCTGTTGATGAGCGCTGCCTATCCCTGGGTCGAAGGCTGGGCCAGCAATGCCATGGTTTCCTTCAGTCTGCTGGCCAGCCTGGTTCTGACGTTCGTTCTGGCCGGTCTGGCGTGGCGCCGCGGCGATCCCGTGGGTGGCTGGGTGCTGCTGGCCTACGCGCCTCTGGCCCTGACGATCGTGGTGGTGGTGGTGCGCCTGTATGGGTGGATCACCGCGAGCTGGCTCACGTTCGACGCCAGTGCGGCGGCCTCGGCGCTGGCCGTGCCGCTTCTGCTGGGGGCGCTCCATGCGCGTTCGCGGGACCGCCATGGCGTGCGCACCCGCGTGAACAAGCTCACCCAGCAGGACGCGCTGACCGGTCTGCTGTCCGCCATGGCGTTCGAGGAGCAACTCAAGGGTGCGGTGTCGGGCGCCATCATGCGCCGGGAGGCCGCGGCCGTCGTGGTGGTGGAAGTGGTCAACCTGCAGGCCATCCGACAGGCCTATGGGGATGAAATGGCCGAGCAATGCCTGCTTCGCGCGGTCATCAAGCTGCACCGCGTGGTGCGCGATTCCGATCCGGCCGGGCGCATTGCGCCCGGCCGCTTCGGCCTGGTGCTGGAAGGCGTGCGCTCGCGCGCCGAGTTGCAGGAGCGCATGGTGCGCCTGCTGACAGCCGGGCTGACACCGGCGCGCGGCGCGGCGCTGGATATTCCGCTGCAGTTTCACCTGGCCTGCGTGCTGCTCAGCGAGCGGGTCATGACGCCCGCTCTGCTCCTGCGCGACCTGGACCGGCTGCTGGCCAGCATGTCGCCGCGCACGCGCCGTCCGATCCGCTTCCTGGATCCTGACGACAGCCGGGGGCCACCACGGAACAACCCGACAGACGGGGGTGCGCCGGCGGGAACGGTCAGCAGCCAGTCCGGTTCCAGGGGCCGTTCGCAGGGCCGCTCAAGCGGCCCCGACTCCGCCGGCCCGGGCGCGATCGTCTGATGATCGGGAGGGCGCCTGGCGCCTGGCGCCCGGTGTGCGGTCGGCCGTGGCGGCGGAGCCGGGCGCAGGAACGATAATTTGGGCTTGTCTGTCCTTTGTTCACCGGAGTCGCCCATGACCTACTCGCGCCGCGGACTCTTGTCCCGCCTGTCCCGCACCATTATTGCCCTGGCCGCTTTCGGCGCGCTCGGCGTGGCCAGCGCCCAGACCGCCAAGCCGGTCAAGCTGATGGTGGGCTTCCCGCCGGGTGGCGGCACCGACGCAATCGCGCGCATCCTGGCGGAGCGGCTCAAGGATGAGCTGGGCGTGCCGGTCATCGTCGAAAACAAGCCCGGCGCAGGCGGCCAGATCGCGGCGCAGGCGCTGAAGGCCGCGCCGGCCGACGGCACGACCTATTTCCTGTCGCATGACCACACCATCACCATCCTGCCGATGGTCACGAAGAATCCCGGCTTTGCGCCGGCGACCGACTTCATGCCGGTGGCCGGTTTCGCCACGTTCGTCAATGCGTTTGCGGTCTCCGGCGGCACGCCGGCCAAATCGTTCAACGAGTACGTCAACTGGGTGCGTACCCAGGGCAACGGCAAGGGCTCTGTGGGCGTGCCGGCGCCCGCTTCCACGCCCGAGTTCCTGGTCAAGGTGATCGGCGAGAAATACAAGCTGGATCTGGTGGCGGCGCCCTACCGTGGCAGCGCACCGATGATGGCCGACATGCTGGGCAACCAGATCGCGGCCGGCGTGGCCTCGGTGCCGGACTTCATCGAGAACCACAAGGCCGGCAAGGTGCGGGTCGTCGGCGTGCTGGGCGACAAGCGCCAGGCCGCGATGCCCGATGTGCCGACCTTTGCCGAACTGGGCCTGGCCGGTTTCGAGGACGTGCCCTACTACGGCATCTTCGCGCCGGCCGGCACGCCCAAGGCGACGGTCGACCAGTTCTCGGCCGCCGTGGCCAAGGCGATCGCCATGCCCGAGGTGCGCGAGAAGCTCACCGCGATGGGTCTGACGGTCGGCTACATGACGCCGCAGCAACTCGCAGCCCGCGAGCAGGCCTATGCCCAGGTCTGGGCGCGCATCATCAAGCACAGCGGTTTCCAGCCGCAGTGATGGATTCGGGCCCGCTGGCCTTGCAGGACCTGGCGGATATCCGCCGCCAGTTGCGTGCGCTGGGTGCCGGACCCGGCCATGAGCAGCGGGTGCTTCGCCTGTGGGCCCAGGCCCTGCCCCAGGACAGTGGACGTCGGCGGCTGGAGGACTTTCTGCCCGCCGCGTTGCGCACCGCGTTGCCGGCGGTGGCTGAGGGCCTGGCCGGCCTGGCGCGCCTGCGATCGGAACACCCGGCGCAGGACGGCTCGGCCCGGCTGTTGGTCGAGCTGGCCGATGGGCAGACGGTGGAGAGCGTGCTGCTGCCGCCGGGCCGCATCGCCGGACTGTGCGTGTCCACCCAGGTGGGCTGCGCAGTCGGCTGCGTGTTCTGCATGACCGGCCAGGGCGGCTTGCTGCGCCAACTGGGCAGTGCCGAAATCGTGGCGCAGGTGGCGCTGGCGCGCGCGCGGCGCGCCGTGAACAAAGTCGTGTTCATGGGCATGGGCGAGCCGGCTCACAACCTGGACGCGGTGCTGGAAGCCATCGATCTGCTGGGCACGGTGGGCAACATCGGGCACAAGAACCTGGTCTTCTCCACGGTGGGCGACGCGCGCGTGTTCGAGCGACTGCCGCTGGGGCGGGTCAAGCCGGCGCTGGCGCTGTCGCTGCACAGCACGGATGCGGCGTTGCGGGCCAGGTTGCTGCCACGCGCGCCGCGCATCGATCCGGCCGATCTCATCGAACAGGGTGAACGCTATGCCCGCGCCACCGGCTATCCCATTCAATACCAGTGGACGCTGATGCGCGGTGTCAATGACGGCGACGACGAGATCGAAGGTCTGGCGCGCCTGCTGGCGGGCCGTTACGCGATCCTGAACCTGATCCCCTACAACGCGGTCGAAGGCCTGCCGTTCGAGCGCCCGTCCTGGGAGCGTGCGGCCGAGATGGCGCGGGCCCTGCACCGGCGTGGTGTGCTGACCAAGCTGCGCCAGTCGGCGGCGCAGGATGTCGAGGGTGGTTGCGGGCAACTGCGCGCGCGTAGCCTGTCGCCGGCGCCCATCCGCTGGGTGGCCAAGCGGTCAAGTGCACAGCATTCTGTCGTGCAGGCATGAAGCCCAGCCATCACCGCAGTGGCGGCTTTCGCAACAGCAACCCCGCTATCGTGATCGGTAACTTCCCCTGGTACGAGATGGTCTGGCGCGGGCTGCGCGGCGATTTCACGCCGCTGGCGAAGCCCGCGGGCGGCTACGCCGGCTTTGCGCGGGACTGGAGCATGCCGGTGGATCGTGCGCGGCTTGCGGTGCGCCGGATTGAGCCGGTCGTCACCTGGCTCGGTCATGTCACGGTTCTGTTGCAGGTGGCCGGTCTGAACATCCTGACCGATCCGACCTTGGCCGGCTTCGCCGGGCCGTACGGCCGCTTCGGCGCGCCGCGCATGGTGCCGGCGCCGCTGATGCCGCGCGAATTGCCGCCGATCGACATCGTGCTGGTCTCCCACAACCACTACGACCACCTGTGCGATGCGACGATCGCGGGCCTGATCGCGGCAGGCCAGCAGCCCTGCATTCTCGTGCCGCTCGGCCTGAAGGCCTGGTTCGATGCGCGCGGCATCGGGCCAGTGACCGAGCTGGACTGGTGGGACAGCGTCGATGTGCCCACCCGTGTGGCCGGCGCGCACCTGCGCATCCATTTCACACCCTCCCAGCACTGGAGCCGGCGCACCCCGTTCGACACCAATGCCACCTTGTGGGGTGGCTTCATGCTGGAATGGCATCGCAGGGGCGCCCAACCCTGGCGCTTCCTGTTCCCGGGCGACACCGGTTATTCGGGGGACTTCAAGCGCATCCGCGAACGCCTGGGACCGGTGGATTTCCTGGCGGTGCCGATCGGTGCGTATCTGCCGCGTGACTTCATGAAAGCCATGCACGCCAACCCCGCGGATGCGGTGCAGATCCTGCTGGACCTGGAGGCGAAACAGGCGATGGGTGTGCACTGGGGCACGTTCCGGCTCACGCAGGAAGCGTTCGACCAGCCGCCTCGCGATCTGGCTGTTGCATTGCGCGAACGCGGGTTGCGGCCGGATGCGGTCTGGCTGCTGCGTCATGGGGAAACCCGCGCGATACCTTTGGCGTCGGGTTGAGCAGGGCGACTTGACCTGCGCCGGCTTCAGGCCAGCAGCTTCACCAGCATCCAGCCGAACAGCGCGAGCTGGACGCTCCAGAAACTCGCGCGGACGAACACGTTCACGGGCCCGGTTCCGGACAGGTGCGCGAGCGACTGCCCGATGCGTGCATACAGCACCCAGGGCGCCAATGCCTGGATGTCGGCCAGCCGGCCGAGGGCGGCCGCCACCAGCACGATCACAGCAAAGACCGGCAGGTTTTCCAGGCAGTTGGCGTGGGCGTCTTCGAGCCGCTTGACGAAGGGCGCGTCATCGGCGGGCTTGTTGCCGCGGGGCCAGTGGTTGATGGGGGTGCCGGTAAGGAACCGCATGCCCCGGTACAGGAAAACGCCGGCGATCAGGAGCAGGGTCCATGCGGCGAAACCGAGAAGGACCTGGATCGGGGTCATGGTGTTACGGCTTTCAAAAAATGGGATTCAGGGCCTGGCAGGGACAGCTCCGGAGCGCTGAAGAGTCACCCATTTATAGCAATGAATGATCATTCGACGGTGGGAGGAGGCCATTTTTTCAGGAATGGATGGGTGTCGCGCAGACACGCCGCGCGGGTTCCGGTCGCTTGCAGGTGTGCTGGCATACCCATTGCTTGAGGGCTGGTGCATGCCCTACGACCCCCAACTCCCGCCTGATGGCGCCAGCGCGGCAAGCACCGGATTGTGGCCGGACCCCTTGAGCCTTCTGCTGGAATCCACCGGCGAAGGGATCTTTGGCATCGACATGGACGGCAATTGCACCTTCATCAATCGCGCCGGCGCAGGCATGTTGGGTTGGGATCCTGCTGATGTGTTGCGTCGCAACATGCATGAACTGACCCATCACTCGCACCCGGACGGACGGCACTATCCGGTGGACGATTGCCCGATCTTCAACGCCTTTCGCGAAGCGCGCCCTTGCCGCATCGACGCCGAGGTGTTCTGGCGCCGTGATGGATCGGCCTTTCCCGTGGAGTATTCCAGCTACCCGATCCTGGACGGAGCACAGGTGCGCGGTGCGGTCGTGACTTTTGTGGACATCACCGGGCGCCGGGCTGCCGCAGAGGCGCTGCAGAAGGCGAAGGATGAACTGGAACTGCGCGTGAGCGAGCGCACCCGCGAACTGTCCGCCGCGCTGGGCCAGTTGCGCGAACTGGCCGCCCGCGCGGAGAAGGTGCGCGAGGACGAGCGCACGCGCATCGCGCGCGAGGTGCACGACGAGCTGGGCAGTCTTCTGGTGGCGCTGAAGATGGACGTGAACTGGCTGGACAAGCGCCTGGGTGAACAGGAAGCGCGAACGTTCGAAGCGGCACAGGACATGCGCCGGCGCATGCGCGGCAAATGCCAGAACATGAGCCGCCTGATCGAGACGGCGGTGGACAACGTGGGGCGCATCATCACCGACTTGCGTCCCAGCATCCTCGATCACCAGGGCCTTTGGGCAGCGCTGGAGTGGCAGGCACACGATCTGCTGCCGGCCGCCGAACTGGCGCTCGACTGGCACATGGATGTGCCGTCGGGCCTGACCCTGCCCGAGGCCGAAGCCATGGCGGTGTTCCGCGTCTTCCAGGAAATGCTGAGCAACGTCGTGCGGCATGCCCAGGCCAGCCGCGTCGTGATCCGCATCGCCGTCGAGGAGGGGCTGCTGGCACTCTCGGTGCAGGACGACGGCCGCGGCGCGCCAGCGCAGGCCTTCGAGGCCGCCGATGCCTACGGCGTGATGGGCATGCGCGAGCGGGCCCTGCATTTCGGGGGGACCATGGAGATCCTCAGCCACAGCGGGCGTGGCACGTTGTGCAGCCTCTTCTGGCCCCTGATGCGGGCGGAGCGTTTCCAATGATCCGGGTGCTGCTGTGTGACGATCACCGCATCGTGCGCGAGGGGCTCAGGCAGGTGCTCGCCGACGATGCGGACATCATGGTGTGTGGCGAGGCCCGCACGGGTACCGAAGCGCTGGCCCAGGTGCAGGCGCTGATGGGCGCGGCCCCGCAGGGCGACAGGACCGGGCTCGACGTGGTGCTTCTGGATATCGCGATGCCCGAGCGCGACGGGCTCGACGTTCTGCAGGTCATTCGGCGCGAATATCCCGGCCTGCCTGTGCTGATGCTGAGCACCTACCCGGAAAAGCAGTACGCGGTGCGCTGCATCCAGCTTGGTGCGGCGGGCTATCTGCACAAGAGCGCCGATCCCGACGACATGGTGGCCGCGGTGCGCAAAGTGGCCGGTGGCGGGCGCTATCTGACGGACGCGACCGCCGAGGCGCTGGCCGGTGCGGTGGGGCGCACCGGGCTGGTGCGTTCGGGTGCCCCGGCCGGCATTGAATCCCTGTCGCATCGCGAGCACCAGGTGTTCCGTTTGCTGATCAGCGGGCGCACGGTGAGCGAAATTGGTGCGCAGCTCCGGCTGGCGCCCAACACGGTCAGCACCTACCGCATGCGCATTCTCGAAAAGACCGGCGCGCGCAACGATGTGGAGCTGGCCCTGCTGGCCGAACGGCAGGGGCCTGCGGCCGGGCTGTAGTCCTGTCGACGGGCGTTTGTAGGGCTGGCCCTACAGCCTGTCGTTCGAGCGGCCATGAAATGCCAGGCCGATGGCTTCGTGGCGCAAAGCTGGCCCGCCACTTGCGTAGTCGATGCATCAACTTTGCAGAGGTGCGCCATGTCCGAGTTTTTCTCCCCTTACGACGCTGACCGTCCCCTGATGCTCAAGTGCAGTTGCGGGCGTGACCATACGCTGGCCGATCATCACGCCGAAGTGGCCGCCGATGCCGCTGCCGTTGAACTGCGCCGGCGCAGCCTCACCAGCGAGTTCGAGGTCTACAGCAACGAATTTATCGAGGCCACGCTGGTCAAGGCCATATTCCCCCATGACGACGTGCGCCGCAACTTCCTGCGCGCGGTGGGCAAGGGCACGGCCATGGCAGCCATTGCCAGTGTGCTGCCCGTGGCCAGCCTGCAGGCCATGGCGCAGGAGAAAGGCGCGCTTGAGAAGACCAATCTCAAGATCGGCTTCATTCCGATCACCTGCGCCACGCCGTTGATCATGGCGCACCCGCTGGGCTTCTACAAGCAACAGGGCCTGAACGTCGAGGTGACCAAGACCGCCGGCTGGGCACTGATCCGCGACAAGATGATGAACAAGGAATACGACGCCACGCATTTCCTGAGCCCCATGCCTCTGGCCATCTCGATGGGCCTGGGCTCGAACGCGACGCCCATGAACGTGGCCACGATCCAGAACATCAACGGCCAGGCCATCACGCTGGCCCTGAAACACAAGGACAACCGCGACCCGAAGAACTGGAAGGGCTTCAAGTTCGCGATTCCGTTCGAGTACAGCATGCACAACTTCCTGTTGCGCTACTACCTGGCCGAGGCGGGACTGAACCCCGACACCGACGTGCAGCTGCGCGTCGTGCCGCCGGCCGAGATGGTGGCCAACCTGCGCGCCGGCAACATCGACGGTTTCCTGGGTCCGGATCCCTTCAACCAGCGCGCCGTCTACGAGGAGGTGGGCTTCATCCACGTCCTGACCAAGGATCTATGGAACGGCCACCCGTGCTGCGCCTTTGGCACCAGCACCGAGTTCATCCAGAAGAACCCCAATACCTTCGCCGCCCTGTACCGTGCGGTTCTGACGGCGGCCGCGATGGCGCGCGACCCGAAGAATCGCGAGTTGATTGCCAAGGTGATTGCACCGCAGGCCTACCTGAACCAGCCCGAGGCCGTTCTCACGCAAGTTCTGACCGGCCGGTTCCCCGATGGGCTGGGCAACATCAGGAACGTCCCGGACCGCGTGGACTTCGATCCCATGCCCTGGCAGTCCATGGCGGTGTGGATGCTGACCCAGATGAAACGCTGGGGCTACGTCAAGGGCGACATCAACTACAAGCAGATTGCCGAAAAGGTCTTCCTGATCACCGATGCCAAAAAGCAGATGAAGGCACTGGACCAGAAAGTGCCCGATGGCGCGTTCCCCAAGTTCACCATCATGGGCAAGGAGTTCGATGCGGCCAAGGCCGACGCCTACGCCAAGAGCTTCGCCATCGCCAAAGCGGGCTGAACCATGGCTACCCTTTTCAGGTCGTTGGGCTTTCGGGCCGGCGTGGTGTCCGCGCTGATCCTGCTGCTGGTTCTGGCCATCTGGTACGCCGCCACGGCCCCCACGGTTGCTGCCGGTGGCGGGGCCTCAGGCCTGACGCCAGAACAGATCGAATACGCCAAGATGATGGGCAAGGAGGTGGGCACTGGCAAGAGTGGCGGCTTTCCCACGCTGACCCAGATGGGCAGTACGGTCTGGGGCCACCTGGCCAACCCCTTCTATGACAACGGCCCCAACGACAAGGGCATCGCCATCCAGCTCGCCCATTCGCTGCTGCGCGTGGGGTTGGGCTTCGGTCTGGCCTGCCTGGTGGCGATTCCGCTGGGCTTCGTGATCGGGATGTCGCCCCTGCTGCGCCGGGCGTTCGACCCCTTCATACAGGTGCTGAAACCGATCAGCCCACTGGCCTGGATGCCCTTGGCGCTCTACACCATCAAGGACTCGTCGATCAGCGGCATCTTCGTGATCTTCATCTGCTCGGTCTGGCCGATGCTGGTGAACACGGCGTTTGGCGTGGCCTCGGTCAAGCGCGAATGGCTCAACGTGGCCAGTACGCTGGAGGTGACGCCGTTGCGCAAGGCCTTCCAGGTCATCCTTCCTGCGGCAGCGCCCACGATCCTGACCGGCATGCGCATCAGCATGGGCATCGCCTGGCTGGTGATCGTGGCTGCCGAGATGCTGGTGGGCGGCACGGGCATCGGCTACTTCGTCTGGAACGAGTGGAACAACCTCTCGCTGACCAATGTGATCTTTGCGATCCTGGTGATCGGCGTGGTCGGCATGTTGCTGGACCTGGCCTTCGGCCAGTTGCAGAAGGCGGTGACCTATGTGGAGTGAAACCGGCGTTGCGGTCTCCTCGCCGCAGGCTGTTTTGGCGGCCTTGGGCGAGCCTGCCCCAGACCTGATCCGGGACGCCGCTCCCCACATCGGCCAGCATCATCCAAAGGACAGGGCCATGCAGGACTTTCTCAAGATCGAAGCACTCAGCAAGGCGTATGTCGCCGCCAAGCCGGTGTTCGCCGACGTGTCGTTCACGCTGGACCGCGGCGGGTTCGTGTGCATCATCGGCCACTCGGGTTGCGGCAAGACCACCATCCTCAATGTGCTCGCCGGGCTGGACACGGCCACGTCCGGCAATGTGTTCATGGACGGCCGCGAAGTCTCCGGCCCCAGCCTGGAGCGTGGCGTGGTGTTCCAGAGCCATGCGCTGATGCCATGGCTGACGGTGCGCAGGAACATCGCCTTCGCCGTCAAGTCGCGCTGGCCGCAGTGGTCAGTGGCCGAGATCAACAGGCATGTGGAGAAGTTCGTCGCGATGGTGGGCCTGAGTGCGGCCATCGACAAGAAGCCCTCCCAGCTCTCGGGCGGCATGAAGCAGCGCGTGGGCATCGCGCGGGCGTTTGCGATCCAGCCCAAGATGCTGCTGCTCGATGAGCCCTTCGGAGCGCTGGACGCGCTGACGCGCGGCACCATCCAGGACGAGCTCATGGCCATCGTGCGCGAGACGCAACAGACCGTCTTCATGATCACGCACGACGTGGACGAGGCCATCCTGCTGGCCGATCGCATCCTGCTGATGAGCAATGGCAGTGAAACCGGCGCCGGCTATGTGCCTGGCGGCATTGCCGAGGTGGTGACGAACCCGCTGCCGCGCCAGCGCACCCGCGCCAGCCTGCACCATCTGGACGGCTATTACGACTTTCGCAACCACATCGTGGATTTCCTTGTGACCCGCGCGACCGCGCATTGAGTTCACTTCACCACTTTTCCCATCAACCTCCCCCAAGAATGCAGGAGCAAGCCATGAATCGCCTTGAAGTCACCGAAAAAATCATCAGCACAAAAGTTGCCAAGGGCATCCAGTGGGCCGACGTCGCCAAGAAGGTCGGGCAGTCCAAGGAATGGACCACCGCGCTGTGCCTGGGCCAGATGACCGCCAGCCCGGAGCAGGCCAAGATCCTGGGCAAGATCTTCGGGCTCAATGCCGAGGAACAGAAATGGCTGCAGGTCGTGCCCTACAAGGGTTCGCTACCGACCGCCGTGCCGACCGACCCGCTGATCTACCGCTGGTACGAGATCGTCAACGTCTACGGCACCACCATCAAGGAACTGATCCACGAGGAATTCGGCGACGGCATCATGAGCGCCATCGATTTCTCCATGGACATCGTGCGCCAGCCCGACCCCAAGGGCGACCGCGTGAATGTGGTGCTGTCGGGCAAGTTCTTGCCGTACAAGGAGTATTGAGGCCCCGGATATTCGCCTCGGTGTCAACCTCAGGAGGGTCACAAATTCATAGCGAACGGTGACCTTCCGACGCTGGGCCGGGGGCTTTTTCTTTGGGGTTTCCGGCTTCAGTCGGTCGTGCGCAGTGACCCGCGCCTGGCGCAAAGGCCTGGGCGCGGGTCCCGGCGGTCAACGTTCAATGCAGGGTCAAAGGCAATGATGTCGTCTTGACCCGCACGATGGTGGGCCTCACCTCATAAGGAACGGGCGCACAAGCGGTGATGGTGGCCGCGATCGTTGTCGCCTGGCGGAAGATCGGTTCGATGAAGCGGCTGGCTTGTCCATCCAGCGTGACGCAGTCGCCCATCGCATGGATGCGTTCATCGCTGGTCCGCAGGGTGTGGGGGTCGACTGCGATGCCGTCGGCCCAGGCCAGATTGGCGCTTCGGGCCAGACGGCTCGGGGTCTGCAGGCCGGCGGCGACGATCACTTCGTCGGCGGCGAAGTGCTGGCCACATTCGGTGGTAATCCGCAACCGCGTGGTCTGCCCGGCGCAGGCCGTGCCTGCGGGCTGAGGGTGCCAGAGACGTTCGGCGTTCAGCGCCAGCCGCTCGACGTTGGCCACTTTCACACCGCCCACGAAACGGATCGGCAGGTCTTTCCAGGCCTGCAGCACCTGGGAGCCAGCCTGGGCGGCATGCCAGCGTGCCAGCGGCTCGCCTTGTACGTCGAGCAGGGTGACACGGTGCCCGCCCAGGGCCAGATCGTTGGCGAGTTCGCTGCCGATCAGGCCGGCGCCGACGATCAGCAGGTCTTTGGGGCCGGTTGTTGCCGCGTCGCCCAAGGCTTCGCGCAGTTTCAGGTAGGCACCCAGGTGGTTGATGCGCCAGCACAGCGCAGCGGGCAGGGCCGGCGGCAACAAGGCCTTTGCGCCATGGGCCAGCACCAGCTGGTCGTAGCGCAGGGTGCCGCGCGTGGTGCGCAGCTGGCGGGTTTCCTTGCAGATGCGGACGGCATGGGTGTGGGGCAGCAGGCGCAGCTTCAGCCGGCGGGCGGCGGCGACCCCGGTTTCCTTGATGAGTTTTTCCGGGGCGATCCGGCGGGCCAGGGCGACCGAGAGAAGGGGCTTGTCGTACACGTCGCCCGCGCAGGCGGTGACGATCGTGATCGGGATGGCACTGTCGCGCGCGCGCACGGCCTCCGCCAGCTGCCAGCCGGCGCGGCCGGCACCGACGATGACCACCCCGTGCGCGCTGCGCGAGGTGTTGGTCCAGGCGGCCGTGGCACAGTCGCTGGCCTGGGCTCGCAGCGCGTCCAGGCTGGGCGCTTCATACAGCGCGAAATCCGATTTGGTCACGCCGCACAGCGGGCAGGCCCAGTCCTCGGGGATGTCACAGAAGCGCGTGCCGGCGGCCAGCCCGCTGTCGGGGTCGCCCTCGGCTTCGTTGTAGATGTAGCCGCAGGCGTGGCAGATGTAACTTTGCCAAGGCGCGAGGGTTTGCACGGCTGCGGAAACGGGCGTTGGTTGCAGGGTCATGCCGGCATCTCCTCGGCCGACAGGCGCGCGATTTCCTTGCGCAGGTGCTTGATGGCCGGCGTGACGATGGCGACGAACTGGGCTTCGCGAACGCGGCGCTGCACTTCGGAGCCCATCAGGTAGCCGCGCGCGCCCTGGTGCATCAAGGCCGAGTTGGCGGCGCGCAGGCACAGCTCGGCGCCGTGGGCGCGGGCGTCGAGCACGTCGATGAAGTAGTCGGTGGACGTGTCGAACGGCGTTTCGGCCAGCTTCAGGATGCGGCCGGCCAGTGCGTCGAACTCGGCCTGCAGATCGGCCGGCCGGTCTTCGAGGAACTGGTTGACGTGGCCGAGCTGGCCTTCCACTGCCCACATGCTGTCGATGGCGCCCTGGATGATGCCGGCCGCGATGCCGCACTGCAGCAGCACGAAGCCGCCGCGGATGCGGGCAATGGTGGGCTTGGCCGGGTCGGCCACGATGTCGTCCGCGCCGACGAACAGGTCCTTGCAGTGCACGCTGAAAGTGCCGGTGCCCTCCATGCCGGAGAACTCCGGGCAGGTCTTGAGTGTGACGCCGGGCGCGTTGCAGCGCAGCATGAACATCATCTCGCGGCTGGCGCCGGGGCCGTCCGTCTGCACGGCGGCGATGGCGCCAAAGTAATGGTCGGGCGCCAGGTTGCTGACCCAGGGCAGCACGCCGTTGACAACATAGCCGCCGTCCACGGGCGTGGCCTTGAGCAGCAGGCTTTCGATCTGCGCGAAGCTCTTCATGGGGTTGGACAGCCCCGTGCCGCCGAGCGTTTCGCCGCGCACATGGCGTGCGAGGCGCTCGCCGGTGAGGCCGGGGTTTCCCGAGGCCTGCAGGTACAGGCCGGCCACGCACTGGCACCACATCATGAAGCCGGTGGCGCCGCAGACCTTGGCGGCCTCGGCCATGGCCAGGATCGCCAGGCCGTAGTCGCCGGGGGTGCCGTCGGCTTTTTCCAGGTGGGCACTCATGGCGCCGGCGGCGGCCAGCTGCTTGAGCAGGTCCACCGGGTAAGCGCCGCGATCGATCGCGTAGGCCCGGCCGGCCAGCGACCCTTGGGCGATGCTGCGTACCGCGTCCATCAGGCCGGGGGTGGCGGGCTGGGCGAGTTCGGGGGGCAGGTCGGCGGCGTTCATGGCGGAATCCTCGGAGTAATGGCGAAGGCGAGCGGGGCTCAGTCGGCCAGGCTGATCTCGAACGGGATCGGGTTGCGCATGCTGTTGGCCACGGGCGAGTAGTAGTTGGCGTGTTTCACGATCTCGTCGAGCACTTCGCGCGGGGCGTCGCCCTCGACCAGCACCTTCACGCGGATGGCCTGGAAGCCCATCTCAGGCGGTGTTTTCTCGAGCGCGCCGCCGGCGCCCCAGGCGGCGGGGTTGCCGATGTCGCCCTCCAGGAAGACTTCGAGCCGGCTGAGCTTCACCCCCTTCCAGGTGGCCACGGCCGTCACGCCGACGGCGATGCAGCCGCCCAGGCCTGACAGCACGATCTCGCCGGGCGCGGGCGCGGTGTCCTGGCCAAACAGGTGCAGCGGCTCGTCGACCACCACCGGGGCGTGGTTGCCGACGGTGCTCAGCGAGCGGTACTGGCCTTCCATCACGGTGTGGACCTTGTTGGTGCCGCGGCTGGCGGGGTTGGCTTTGCCTTTGGCGGCGAAGGCGGCCAGGCCGGTGCCGTCGATGGGGCGCAGATAAGTCTTGATCGTGGTGACGGGCTCGAGGACAGCGGTGGTGGACATGGGGTTTCCTTGGTTTGACGGACACGGGGTGGGGCCTGCCCGTTTCATTGCAACCTGCGTGCCAGGACCCGAACGGGATCCAGTGTTGAGTCGAATAGGCGCAAGCCCATCGTCTATGGGGCGCTCTTTGCTATCAATACAGGACTCATCACCGTGCGCAGCCACGGGATACTGGTTTGGGGTTAGGGTGGGTTGCCAATATGTCGACACAATGTCGACACATTGGCCGGTGCTGGGATCAGCGCAGCCCGGCCTTGCGCAGCCGGTAGGAAAACTGCCGCAGTGTCAGTCCCAGGCTCTGCGCCGCGCGCGACTGGTTGCCCTGGGCCAGCGCCAGCGCGGCCTGCAGCGTGTCCACGTTGTGGGAGTGAGCCCAAGCGTAGTCCCGCACCAGCGGGGCGGCGATTGTGGGCGGCGGGCTTCGCGGCTCTAGGGGGGCCAGCGCTGGCCCGGCCGCAGCTTCAGGACCGACCGCCGGCAAGGGCGAGTCCGCCCGACCTGTGTCCAGTGCTGAATCCGATTGCGGCAGGAATCGCTCCAGGTCGACGGCCGTGAGCAGCGGACGGTCGGCCAGCAGAACGAGGCGCTCGATGAGGTTGCCGAGTTCGCGGACGTTGCCGGGCCAGGCATGGTCTTCCAGGCGCGCCAGGGCGTCGCTGGCCAGGTTGACGTTGCGCTGGTGCGCCTGGTTGGCGCGGCTCACGAAATGAAGCGCCAGCGCGCGGATGTCCTCGCGCCGCTCGCGCAGGGAAGGTAGCTGGATCGGAATCACGTTGAGCCGGTAGAAAAGGTCCTGGCGGAAGCGGCCTGTGGCCACTTCGCGCGCCAGATCGCGGTTGGTGGCGGCCACCACGCGCACGTTCACGCGCACTTCCTGTTTGCCACCGAGACGCGCCAGCGTACCTTCCTGCAAGGTCCGCAGCAGCTTGGATTGCATCGCGAGTGGCAGTTCGCCGATCTCGTCCAGGAAGATCGTGCCACCATGCGCCTGTTCGAACCATCCAGCGCGGGCCGAGCCAGCCCCGGTGAAGGCGCCGCGCTCGTAGCCGAACAGCTCGGACTCGAACAGGGCATCCGGAATGGCCGAGCAGTTGACCTTGATGAAGGGCTGGTCGCGCCGCGGGCTGGCCAGGTGCACGGCGCGCGCAAACAACTCCTTTCCGGTGCCCGACTCGCCCAGCAACAGCACCGTGGCGGCAGTCTGTGACACTTGCTCAAGCTCGTTGAGCGCCTGCAGCAACGGCGGTGAATTGCCAATCAGCCCGTAGCGCGCGCTGTTGGTGTTCAGCGCCTGCGCCAGCACCGCGTTGCGGGCTTCGAGCCGGCGCGTCTGCTCGGCGACCAGTTCTTCAAGCTGCAGCAACTGACCGGCCAGTGTGGCCATCGCACGCAACACGGCCAGGTCGTCATTGAGGTGGCGCTGGCGGCTGCGGATGCGGTGGCAGGCCAGCACCCCGATCGGCACGTTGTTGACTTCGATGGGCAGGGCGATGAAGGCCACGGTCACGGGCGGCAGATGGGATCGCTCCACGGCGCGGAACAGGAACAGAGGCTCGGCGTCGATGTCCTGCACGATGGCCGGCTGTCCGGTGGCCAGCACACGTCCCGTGATGCCCTCGCCCCAGGCGTAGCGCCCGCGCGCGACTTCCGCCTGCGTCAGGCCGTAGGCATGCTGGATGCATGCGGTGGGGGGCTGGCTCTTGTGCCCCGGCGCCGGATCAGCCAGCACAATGCGGCCTCGGTTCAGGCCGAGCAGCTCGCTCATCAGGTGCAGCATTTCGCGCAGGACGAGCGCGGGTGCCAGGCTGCGGCCGATGCCGCGCATGACCTCGCGCATGAGCAGCAGCTCCTGGGTGTGCCATTCGCTCGGGCTCAGGCCGGGGTCCGGCTGGGGGCGGCGGGGCGGCATCGTCGACATGGCCCAGGAGTCAGCAAGTTCCGGGCCGGGAAAACTGCCTCAGGCGTAGCTCACCCAGTCCTTGTAGTCGGCGTGGTCCAGGTGCGGCAGTGTGTTGTAGGTCAGCAGCATGTGGCGTTTAGGTGTGAACGCGAACTCGGTCAGCGCACTGTTTCGGATGCGCATGTTGAGCTCGATGGTGGTCTCCGCCGGGGTGCCGAGGATGTGGCCGACCGCGGTGGCGATCGGGCCGCCACTGGACACCATCAGCACGTTGCCGATATAGGTCTGACGAACGTGGTCGAGCGCGCTGGTGACGCCGCGCACGAAATCGACATAGTCGGGCATGCCCCTGGGGCTGACCACGCCGGCCATCCACTGCGCCAGGCCGTCGCGCAGCAAGCGGAAGTGGTGCCGGTATAGCTCGGGCGAGTCGGGCTTTTCCAGCGGCAGCGGGTGCACCGCCGCGATCACGGCATGGCTGTCGTACTCGTTGAGGCCGGGCCAGAGCACGGGCTTCAGGTCGAGGGCGGCGCCTTCGGCGATGCCGTCCCAGGTCTGGGCATGGCGCCGCAGCGTGCCGGTCAGCACGGCGTCAAAGGTCAGCCCTTTGCCGCGCAGGTATTCGCCGAGCCGCACGCTCTGGCGCCGTCCGAGCGCGCTCAGCTGGTCGTAGTCATCCGCGCCAAACGAAGCCTGGCCATGGCGCACAAGGTAGAGGGTTCCCATGGGGCGCGATGGTGAACGAAGCCCGCCGGCGGTTTTGTCTCCGGCGCGACGGGAGCTGCCGGGTCGATCACCGGATGCTTCAATAAACAGAGCAGGCGATGACCGGTCGACGCTGGGAAGTGCTTGTTTTGATCAGGAAATGACCTGTGCGAACACGCTCGCATCGACGTTGCCGCCGCACAGCGTCGTGCCCACCACCTGCCCTTTCAGGTGGGCGCGCTCCTGCATGGCCGCGGCGAAGCTGGCCGCGCCTGCGCCTTCGGCGACGTTGTGGGTGTCGGTGAACAGGTCGCGCATGGCCTGGGCCACATCGCCATCGCTCACCTGCACGAGGTGGTCCAGGTGCTGCTGCAGCACGGCCAGCGCATCGGCATCGGCCACGCGCACGGCCATGCCGTCGGCCAGCCGGGTGGTGACCTGGGCCTCGACCACGTGGCCTGCGGCCAGCGAATCGGCATAGGTGGTGGCGCCGGTGCTGACCACGCCGACGATGCGCGCGCGGTGACCCAGCCCCAGCTTGGCGGCAATCGCCGCGCACACGCCCGAGCCCAGGCCGATCGGCACGTAGACCACGTCGAGCTGCGGCACGGCCTTGAAGAATTCCCACCAGTAGGTGCTGACGCCGCTGATCAGCGCGGGGTGAAAGCTGGGCACCATGTGGGCGCCGCGCTCTGCGGCCAGCTGCTGCGCGTGCTCGCGGGCGGCCTGGAAGTCGTCGCCATGCTCGATCAGCGTCACCCCAAGGGCACGCATTGCGGCGTTCTTTTCCACGGAGTTGCCGTGCGGAACGACGATGGTGCAGGCCGCGCCGTGGGCGCGCGCGGCCCAGCCGATGCTCTGGCCGTGGTTGCCGCGCGTGGCGCTGATGACTTCACGCGGCAGGGCACCGGTTTGCGCCAGCTGGTCGAAATAGGTCAGGCCGCCGCGGATCTTGAAGGCGCCGACCGGCGTGTGGTTTTCGTGCTTGACCCAGCAGTCGGTGCCCAGGCGATCGCTTAAGCGCGCCCAGCGGTACTGCGGCGTGGCCTGGAACTGGCGGTACACCACCTGGGCGGCAGCCTCGATTTCGGGAAGGTCGGGCAGGTGCATCATGAAAGCGGATTCCCTGAGTGAAGCTCGATCAGGCCCTTGGGCGTCTGCAGGCGGGCGCTCAGGCGCGCCGGGCCCGGCTTGACGGTGGCTTGCACCAGACCCAGGCGGTCGCAGGCGCCGCGCAGGGCGGTGGCGTCGGGGTGCCGAAGATCAAGCGACCGCAGCGTCACGCCGCTGTCGGGCATGGACGCGGCTGGGTGGACATCGCCCCACTGGATCAGCGTGGGCAGGCAGCCGTCGAACAGGCGCTGGCCATCGGGGCGCACGGTGATCTGCCACTGCAGCTGGCCACCCGGCGTAGCGCGGCTGGCCTGGAGCACATCGCCGCGGTCGATGCCCAGCGCCGCCAGATCGGCCACGGCGGCCTGCACGTCAGGCACGCGGGCGACCCAGTGGATGAGTTGCGGGCCTTCGCGCGCCACTTGGGCGCTCAAACCCGGGTTTTCCATGTCAAACCAGCGCTTTCCCATCGTCCTTTGGTCTTTTTTTGCTACTGGGTTGATAGCAATGATCTCGAAGTAGGCGTTGGGGAAATCCGGCGTGGCAATGCGCAGCAGCCGGTTGTGCGTGCCCATCAGCGGGTGTTCGCCGCCGGGGCCGGGTGTCACCCCCAGCGTGGCCTCGCACCAGGCCACGCCCTCGGGCAGGCTGGCGGCCATCACCACCAGGTGATCGAGCGCGGGCCCTGCGGCAGGCGACGGCGCGTTCACAGCGTCACCGTGCCCGTGATGCAGGTGACCGACTCCCCGCCGACCCAGACCTGGCCGTCGGCATCGCGCTCGATGTGCACCCGTCCGGCGCGCCCCAGGCACTCGCCCTGGCCGGCCAGGTACGCCGCTGGCAGGTGGCCGTCGGCGATCAGCCATTGCGCCAGGCTGGCGTTCAGGCTGCCGGTGACCGGGTCCTCGTTCACGCCGATCGGCGCGGCGAACGCGCGGACCACCAGGTCCGGTTCGGGGCTTGCCGGCGCGTCGTGGCCGGCAAAAGACCGGGCCTCCCGGCTGGAACGTGCTATCAGTTGAATAGCGTCTTGTGACCGATTGACGCTGGCAACGCCCACTTTTTGGCCCAATTCCTTGAGCCGGGCATGGTCTGGGTCCAGCGCGAGCACGGTGTCGGGGCTGTCGAGCAGCAGGCCGAGCCAGACCGGGCCGTTGTCCAGCACCTGGGCGGCCAGGATCTGCGGCGCCTTCAGCCCCAACGCACCGGCCACCCTGGCCAGCAGGGCCGGGCCGGGGGTGCTGCGCTGCACGGGGGGTGCGGCGAAGGCCAGCCGATGGCCCCTGCGGCGGATGCGCACCAGGCCGACGCCGCATTCCTGCACGATGACCTCCTCGTGGCGCGGGGTGCCCCCCGCAGCACCTGACGCTCGCGGGGTGCCACCCGCTTCGAGCCACGCGTGGCAGGTGCCCAGCGTCGGGTGGCCCGCAAACGGCAGCTCGCCGCCGGGCGTGAAGATGCGCACGCGGTAGTCCGCGCCGCCCGCGCGGCCGGCCTCGGTGGGCGGCAGCACGAAGGTGGTTTCCGACAGGTTGGTCCAGTGCGCGAAGCGCTGCAGGGCCTCGTCGTCCAGGCCCGCGCCGTCCAGCACCACGGCCAGCGGGTTGCCGAAGTACGGGGTGGCCGTGAAGACGTCGATCTGCTTGAACGGGCGGATGGGCATGGGGCTTCCTCGGGTCGTTGGGTTCAGCTCAGGGGCAGGTCCAGCACGCCACGGGTGGCGGGGCGCGCCTGCACGGCGGTGTACCAGCTCGCCAGGTTCGGCAGCGCCGGGCGCGGCTGCGGCAGGCCCCACCAGCGGTGGACTTCACAGCCGATCGGGATGTCGGCCATGGTGAAGTGCTCGCCCGCCATCCAGGGCCGCTTCGCCAGGTGGGCATCGAGCATCTGCAGCAAGGGCTCGGTGGCCGCGACCGACTGTGCAATGACCGCCGGCTGGCGCTGCTCGGCTGGGGTTCGGATCCACTGGATGAAGGCCGGCCCGCCGGCGCGGTTCAGCGTGGTCTGCTGCCAGTCCATCCAGCGCTCGGCGTCGAAGCGCTGGCGGAGGTCTTCGGGGTAGAGCGTGCCCATCGCATGGCTTGCGGCGAGGTAACGCACGATGGCATTCGACTCCCACAGCGTGAAGTCACCTTCTTCCAGCAGCGGCACCAGCGCGTTCGGGTTCTTCGCCAGGTAAGCCGGCGTGTGGTTGTGGCCGTAGGCCAGTCCGGCGTCGATGCGTTCGAACGGCAGGCCGAGTTCCTGCAAGGTCCACAGCACCTTGCGGACGTTGATGGAACTGGTCCGGCCCCACAGGCGCAGCATGGCGGGCTTTCGTGCGTTCAGGTGCGGTAGTCGCGGATCGCCTGCGCCAGCGCGGCAATGCCATGGTTGATCTGGTCGACGCTGGCCGTCACGAAGGACAGCCGCAGCGTGCGCGGATCGCCGTGGTCGGCGTAGAACGCGGCCCCGGGCACGAAGGCCACGCCCCGGTCCACCGCCTGGGGCAGCAGGCCCACCGCGTCCACGCCCTCGGGCAGGCGCGCCCACAGGAACATGCCGCCGGCCGGGCGGTTGAACTGGAAATCCAGACCGGCCATCTCGCGGTCCAGCGCGGCCAGCATGGCCTCGCACTGCTGCTTGTACAGCGCGCGGATGGTGGGCACATGGCGCTCGATGAAGCCTTCCTTGAGCACCTCGGCCACCAGGCGCTGGTTGAAGCTGGGCGTGTGCAGGTCGGCCGCCTGCTTGGCCTGCAGCAGCTTGGGATACAGCGCGTGCGGCGCGACCAGGTAGCCCAGGCGCAGCCCCGGCGCGAGGATTTTCGAGAACGAGCCCAGGTACACGCTGCCCTCCGGGTTGCGCGAGCTCAGCGACGGCGGCGGCGCGGTGTCGAACCACAGGTCGCCGTAGGGGTTGTCCTCGATCACCGGCACACCGGTCTTAAGCGCGGCTGCAGCCACGGCGGCGCGGCGCGCCTCGGTCATGGTGCGGCCGGTGGGGTTCTGGAAGTTCGGCAGCAGGTAGATGAAGCGCGCGCGTGTCGAACCCTGGCCGGCTTTGGCGCGCAGGTCGTCGGCGAGCACGCCGCTGTCGTCGCTGTCCACGCTGACCACGTCGGGCTCCATCGGCGTGAAGGCCTGCAGCGCGCCGAGGTAGGTCGGCGTTTCGACCAGGATGCGGCTGCCGGCGTCGATCAGGATCTTGGCCACCAGATCCAGGCCTTGCTGGGAGCCGGTGGTGATCAGCACCTGGTCGGCGTGCACGTCCATGCCCTGCTTCTTCAGGTCATGCGCCACCCAGTCGCGCAGGGGGCCGTAGCCTTCGCTGGCCGCGTACTGCAGGGCGGAGCGGCCGTCCTGCGTGAGCACCCGTTGCGTGGCTTCCAGCATGGCGTCGACCGGAAAGGTCTTGGGCGAAGGCAGGCCGCCGGCAAAGCTGATGATGCCGGGCTTCTCGGTCACCTTGAGGATCTCGCGGATCACCGAAGGGTTCATCTTGTGGGCGCGCGCGGCCAGGGTCCAGTTCGTCATGGGGTTCCTCTGCTTGTCAGTGTCGTGATTGTCGTGCGGCTCTGGACGGGCATCCGGCGGCCCAGGAACACGGTGGCGATCACCGCCACGCCAAAGCCCAGCGTGAGGGCGTCCAGCCGTTCCCCGAGCAGCGGCACCGCCATGAGCATCGAGAAGAAGGGCTGCACCAGCTGCACCTGGCTGACACGCACCGTGCCGCCCAGCGCCAGGCCCCGGTACCAGGCGAAGAATCCGATCCACATCGAAAACACCGCCACGTAAGCGAAGGCCCACCACGAGGGCGTTGCCACTGGCTGCGCCGGCCAGGTGAACAGCGTGGCCGGCACCGTGACGGGCAGCGACACCACCAAGGCCCAGCAGATCACGTGGTCGGCCCGCAGCCGCCCGGCGAGCTTGCCGCCGGCCACGTAGGCCAGTGCGCCCCAGGCCATGGCGGCCAACAGCAGGCCGTCGGCCCAATGGATGGACAGGCTGCCGGCGGCCGCGCCTGATTTCAGCACGGCAAAGGCCATCACCAGCGCACTGCCCAGCGCCGCGCAGGCCCAGAAGCCGGCCGAGGGGCGTTGCCGGTTCGCCCAGGCGCCCACCAGGGCGGTGGCCAGCGGCAGCACGCCGAGCATCACGCTGGCATGCACCGCTTCCACATGGCGCATCGCCACCGAGGTGAACAGCGGAAAGCCGAACACCGCTCCGGCGGCGATGGCCAGGACCAGCGGCCAGTCGCCCGGTGCCGGTCGCGGCGCGCGGGTGAAGGCCAGAAAGAACAGGCTCAGGATGCCGGCCACCGCGGCGCGCCCGAAGGCCACGAACCAGCCCGACAGCTGCGGCGCGTCCGGCGAACCCACCGCCAGCCGGGTCATGGGCAGCGTCAGTGAAAAGATCAGCACGCCGATCAGGCCCAGCCACAGGCCGCGCACTTCGTCGGCGCTGAGTGGCGGGTGCGGGCGATCCGTGCTCATCGCACGCTCCAGAGCATCCACACGGCCGTCAGCACCAGGGCCGTGGCCATGCAGCGGTTGAACACCAGCAGACGTTGGCCGTGCGCCAGCCAGCCGCGCAGCAGCGAGCCGGTGGTGGCGTAGGTCAGGTTGCTGAAGAAGCCAAAAGCCAGCATCAGCGGCAACACCAGCAGCGTGCGCTCGGTGGCGTCGGGGCGCCCGGCAATCCAGCCGGCCACGACGGACAGGGCCAGCATCCAGGCCTTGATGTTGAGGAATTGCAGCAGCACGCCCTGGAAAAAAGTGACGTTCAGCCGCGACGCGTCCACCTGCGCCAGGGCGCTGCTGCCGGCCAGCCGCCAGGCCAGCCACAGCAGGTAGCCGACGCCGCCGCCCAGGATGCCCCAACGCAGGGCGGGCTGCGCCACCACCAGCGACCCCAGACCGACGGCGCACAGCGTGAACAGCAGGCCCCAACCCACCGGCACCGCGCAGACGAAGCGCATCGCCCGGCGCAGCCCGAAGTTGGCCGCCAGCGCCGTGGACAGGGTGGTGTTGGGCCCCGGCGTGAAGCTGGTCGCAGCGGACAGCAGCATCAGGGCGCTGAATTCGGCGGCGGTCATGGGGCGGTGTCCGGGCGGGTCATGGTGGCACTGTAGCGGTCAAAGACCATACAATGCCAATACAGTTTGACCATCCAGATTCTGATCTGTATGGTTATTTTGATCCACACAGCGGAGGATTTCCATGCTCATGCGAAGTGCTGCGCAGTCGTTGACCGAACAGCTGGCCGAACGCTTTGCCGCGCGCATCCGCGACCGGCTGCTTGCCCCGGGCTCGCGCCTGCCCAGCGTGCGCCAATGCGCCACCCAGCACCAGCTCAGTCCCTCCACGGTGGTGGCGGCCTATGACCAGCTGCTGGCGCAGGGACTGATCGAAGCGCGGCCGCAGCGGGGCTTCTTTGTCCGGGATTGGACCCCAAAATCGGCACTTCCCAGCGCCGATGGGTCTCTATCTGCTATTGATACAGGAGTTTCGAGGCGACCGGCCGGGCTGGAGGGGCTGGCGGCGCCGATCAAGGCCACGGCGCTGATCCGCGGCATGTTTCACCCGACCGGTTCCAAGCCCCAGCCGGGCATGGGCGTCTTCCCGCCCGACTGGCTGGCGACGAACTTCATGACGGCGGCGGTGCGCAAGGTCACCGGTTCGGCGGCCCTGCAGGAGAGTTCGCTCAAGTACGGCGAGCCGCTGGGCGACAGCGACCTGCGCCGCGTGCTGTCGGCGCGGTTGATGGGGCTGGGTCTGCCGGCAGCGCCCGGCCAGATCATCACCACCGTCGGCGCCACGCACGCGCTGGACATCGTGAGCCGCACGCTGCTGAAGGCGGGCGACTGCGTGATGGTGGAGGAGCCCGGATGGGCCGTGGAGTTTGCGCGCCTCGACGCGCTGGGCATGCGCATCCTGCCCGTGCCGCGTGGGCCGGCCGGGCCGGACATCGAGGTCATGGCACGCTACTGCGAGGTCCATGCGCCCAAGCTGTTCGTCAGCGTGAGCGTGCTGCACAACCCCACAGGCCACAGCCTCACGCCGGGCAGTGCGCACCGGGTGCTGCAGCTGGCTGGGCAGTTCGGCTTTCATGTGGTGGAGGATGACACCTACAGCCACATCGCGCCCGAGCACGCCACCCGCATGAGTGTGCTCGACGGCCTGCAGCGCACGATCTACGTGAGTGGCTTCGCCAAGATCCTGGCGCCCAACTGGCGCATCGGCTTTCTGGCCGCGCCGCCCGACCTGGTGGAGCGCCTGCTTGACACCAAGCTGCTGGCCACGCTGACCACCCCCAGCCTGCTGGAGAAGGCGCTGGCGCACTGCATCGAACAGGGCCAGCTGCGCCGCCATGCCGAGCGCATCCGCACCCGGCTCGATGCGGCGCGCAGCCGAAGCGTCAAGCTGGCCCTGCAGGCGGGTTGCACCTTTGCGGCCGAGCCGGCCGGGCTGTTTGGCTGGGTCGAGACGGGGGTGGACACCGACCAGCTGGCGCAGCGCATGCTGGACGAAGGCTATCTGCTGGCGCCGGGCGCCCTGTTTCACGCCGCGCGCGCGCCCACCACGCTGATGCGCATCAACTTCGCCACCACGCAGGACGCGGCGTTCTGGGCGGTGCTGACGAAGCAGATTGCGGCCATGTCGCGCTGAGCCGGCTGTCAGCGGCTGGACAGGGCTTCCCAGCGCTCCAGCGCCGCCATCAGCTCTTCGTCGATGGCCGCGTCGCGGGCGTGCAGCGCGGTGGCGCGCTGCGCATCGCGGCTGTAAATCGCGCCGTCGGCCAGCTCGTCGCGGAGCGCCTGCTGCTCTTTTTCCAGCGCCTCGATGCGGCCGGGCAGGGCGTCGAGCTCGCGTTGGTCCTTGTAGCTGAGCTTGACGGGGGCCGGGGTGGCCTTGACAGCGGTTTGTGGGTCTTTTGGGGCAGTTCCCAGCGTTGACGAATCTTTGATTGCTCCTGATTTGGAAGCGTTCTGGATGGCTGCGGTGCGGGCCGACTGGACGAGCCAGTCTTCCACGCCGCATTCGTACTCGCGCCAACGCCCTTCGCCCTCGAAAGCGATCGTGCTGGTCACCACGTTGTCGAGAAAGGTTCGGTCGTGGCTGACGAGGAACACCGTGCCGTCGTATTTCTGCAGCAGGTCTTCCAGCAATTCCAGCGTGTCGATGTCGAGGTCGTTGGTTGGCTCGTCGAGTACCAGCACATTGGCCGGGCGCGCGAACAGGCGCGCCAGCAGGAGCCGGTTGCGTTCGCCGCCCGACAGCGAGCGCACCGGGGAATGCGCGCGCGCCGGCGAGAAGAGGAAATCACCGAGGTAGCTCTTGACGTGCTGGCGCTTGCCGCCGATCTCGATCCATTCGCTGCCGGGGCTGATGAAATCCTCCAGCGTGGCATCGAGGTCCAGCGCATTGCGCATCTGGTCGAAATAGGCCACGGAGATGTTGGCCCCCTGGCGCACGGTGCCCCAAGGGCTGTGGCCGGGCTCGGGCTTGGGTGAATGGGCGGGTGCCGGATCGGCCTTGAGTTCACCCAGGATCAGCTTGAGCAAGGTGGTCTTGCCGGCACCATTGGGCCCCAGCAGGCCGATCTTGTCGCCGCGCAGGATCGTGGCTGAAAAGTCGTCCACGATGCGGCGCTCGCCGAAGGTCTTGGACACATGGGTGAGCTCGGCCACCAGCTTGCCACTGGCCGCGCCGCTGTTCACGTCCATGGCCACGCTGCCCACGGCAGCGCGGCGCGCCTGGCGTTTAGCCCGTAATTCACCCAGCCTGACGATGCGTGCCTGCGCGCGGGTGCGCCGGGCTTCGACCCCTTTTCGGATCCAGATCTCTTCTTGCGCCAGCAGCTTGTCGGCCTTGGCCTGAATGACGGCTTCCTGCGCCAGCTGTTCCTCTTTCAGGAGTTGGTACGCACTGAAATTGCCGGGGTAGGAGCGCAGCTGTCCCCGGTCGAGTTCGACGATGCGCGTGGCCACGCGGTCCAGGAAGGCGCGGTCGTGGGTGATGGCCACCACGCTGCCCTTGAAGTCGATCAGCAGTTGCTCCAGCCACTGGATCGAGTCCAGGTCCAGGTGGTTGGTGGGTTCGTCCAGTAGTAGCACGTCGGGTTGGGTGACCAGCGCCTGCGCGAGTGCCACCCGCTTCTTGGTGCCACCGGACAGTGCGCCGATGAAGGCGTCCTTGTCCAGACGCAGGCGGTGCAGGGTCTCCTCGACGCGCTGCTCCCAGTTCCAGCCGTCCTGCGCCTCAATCGCGCTCTGCAAGGCATCGAGGTCGCCCTGACTGTGCGTGTATTGTTCGATCAGCTGGATCAATCCCTTGAGGCCTGCGCTCACCGAAGTGAACACGGTGTCGTCCGGGTTCAGCAGCGGTTCCTGGGCGACAAACGCCAGGCGCACGCCCTGCTGGAACTGGACCATTCCGTCGTCCGGTTTCTCCATGCCTCCCAGGATCTTGAGCAGCGAGGACTTTCCCGCGCCGTTGCGTCCGATGAGGCCGACGCGCTCGCCACTCTCCAGGGAGAAGCCGGTTTTGTCGAGAAGTGCCACGTGGCCAAAGGCCAGATGGGCGTCAATGAGTGTGATCAGAGCCATGTGCGGCGGATTATCCGGCCGGCGCCCATCGCCCCCCGCGCGTGCGCCGCAGGATGGGGGCGAAAGGAGGCGAAAGTTGTTGATGCGGGCGGTCTCGTGCTAGAATTCGCCCCCCTGTAGCAGGGTATCGCCGGTGCTCCGGATTCGAAGATCAAAAAGATTTTTCGCATCCGGAGAAAAGGCAGAAATAGCGTGCTATAGTGGAGGGCTTCGCTGATGAAAACTTGTTTCCCAGCAGGCGCTAGAAGTGGCGAGGGTTGATGGCTCTGAGCAATAGCGCAGACTATCGGTAAAAACCCTAATATTTGACAGGTCTTTCAAAAACATGTCATAATCCAAGGCTCAGCTGATCGTAGCTGGGTAGGCAAAGTGGAGACGGCAAGTCGAAGCGATGCGGTGGGATCGTTAAAAATTTACAGCCGATAAGTGTGGGCGTTTGAAGGCGATTGCCAAGTTCTTCGGAACTGGGTCTTAACTGACCTACAAACGCTCATGAAGTAAAAAAGATGTGATGTTCGTCAAAGAAAATCACGTCGATTCCAATTTATGAGTTGCTCGAAAGAGCGAAAAATTCAAGATCGAACTATAGAGTTTGATCCTGGAACGGCAGCACGGGAGCAATCCTGGTGGCGAGTGGCGAACGGGTGAGTAATATATCGGAACGTGCCCAGTCGTGGGGGATAACGTAGCGAAAGCTACGCTAATACCGCATACGATCTACGGATGAAAGCGGGGGATCGCAAGACCTCGCGCGAATGGAGCGGCCGATGTCAGATTAGGTAGTTGGTGGGGTAAAGGCTCACCAAGCCAACGATCTGTAGCTGGTCTGAGAGGACGA